>CAMEGH010000007.1 GCA_945916045.1 uncultured Candidatus Saccharibacteria bacterium | reverse complement strand
GCGTATCGAAAAGACGTGACCGCCAAGCTCTATGGCGGCGATGTTTCACGGCGTAAAAAGCTTTTGGCCAAACAAGCCAAGGGCAAAAAGCGTATGAAGAAATTCGGCAACGTCGAAATTCCGTCAGAGGCGTTTACGGTAATGTTAAAAAGGGATTAAATGGACGTAAAAGAACTTATTGCAAATTATCAACCTTCGCGCGCGGGCATTGCGCTGATTCAGGCGGCTAAAATTGTGCTATTGGTGGGGATTTCTGGCGCGGGCAAAGATACGATCAAAGGCAAGTTACTTGAACGTGATGGCTACAAAGATATTGTGTCGCACACCACCCGGGCGCCGCGCATGGAAAACGGCACGCTCGAAACGGATGGCTTGCAATACAACTTTGTTTCGATGGATGAAGCGCATACGATGCTCGAAAATCAGGAATTTATTGAAGCCAAGTTTGTGCATGGTTCGGTGGTGTATGGTACGTCAACCAAAGAGGTCGAAGATGCCTACAAGCAAGGTAAAATTGCTATTACCGACATTGATGTACAAGGGGTGGATGAGTACAAGCAACTTTCGCAGGATGTGGTGGCGATCTTTATTTTGCCGCCTGATTTTAATACCTGGCGCGAACGTTTACGCAAACGCTACGCCACTGAAGAGGAGTTTGAGGTTGAATGGCCAAAACGCCGCGACAGCGCTATTGCAGAACTGCGTCGCGCGCTCGAAGTTCCGTATTACCACTTTATTATCAACGGCGATTTGAGCCACGCCGTGCGCGTTGCCGATGATATTGCGCACAAGCCAGATGTGTTTACACGCAAAGACGATTTGGCGCGTTTGGCGGCACGCGATTTGCTGGCTTCGATCGAAGCGCGCGTGTAACTTCTTTGGCACTCGCTTTTATAGAGTGCCAAATTATGCTACAATAAAAACATGACAGATCGCCAAACGCAGATTCTTATCGCTATTATTGAACAGTACGCCGAAATCGCTGCACCAGTGGGAAGTGTTACATTGGCGAAGCTTTTTGGTGTTAGTAGTGCCACGGTGCGCAGCGAAATGGTCCGGCTCGAGCAAATGGGCTTAATTATGCAGCCGCACACTAGTGCGGGGCGCATTCCTACTGACAAAGGTTACCGCTATTACGTGAATCAAATCACGGAAAATGCCTACACACCAACCTTGCCAGCACTTGATCGCAATGCGCGAGCGATTGAGGCGCGCGTGAGTAGTTATCAGGGCCAAGCTGATCGTGCGATTCGTAGTGCGGTGGATAGTTTGGTGGAATTAACGCACAACCTTGGTATTGCCACAATTGACGGGCAATTGTACATGAGTGGTATTGGTAATTTGTTCAGCCAGCCAGAATTTATGCATGGTGGCGATGCGCCGCAAGCCGTCGCGCGTTTGCTTGATAATCTTGAGCCGTGGCTGCGCGAAGCTGCGCCCGCCGAACCGCTCAACGTCTATATCGGCGAAGAAAATCCAATTGGCAAATCCAGCGGCGCAAGTTTAATTGTCAGCAAATTTCGTTCACCCTACAGCGACCGCAGTTATATCGGCGTGCTTGGCCCAACCCGCCAAAGTTACGCCCGTACAATTCGCTTAGTTCGCCAGGTGGCAAAAACATTAGAGGAGGTATTATAAATGGATCGACCAGAAACACCCAAAAAAGACGACGGCAAAAAGCTCAAGAAGAAAGACAAATTGGCCGAATTAGAACAGCAAAACGGCGAATTGACGCTTGATTTGCAGCGTGTGCGGGCTGATTTTGAAAATTACCGCAAACGAAGTGAAGCGGATGTTTCGGCGGCGCGCCAAACTGGCGGCGATGCGATGATTACGAAATTATTGCCTGTGATTGACACGCTTGAGCGCGCAATTGCACACACGCCAAGCGATTTGGCGGATAACGCTTGGGTAAAAGGTGTTACGGGCACTGCCAAAAAGCTCGAAAAGCTCATGAACGACCTTTCGATTGAGCGCATTGATGCCAAAGTTGGCGACGAATTTAGCCCAGAACGACACTACGCGGTGCAGTATGACGAAGATTCTGAAGGCGAGTTTGAAGTGGTGACAGAAGAGCTGCAGGCTGGCTATTCGCGTAACGGCAAAATGATTCGCCAAGCGATGGTAAAGGTGGCGCGTGCTAATGAAGTGCGGGTAAACGCCGGCGCAAACGACGATACAGCCGAAGTAGCAGACGCCTAAAAATTTACCTTGATGTATAAAAATATCCGCTTCGTGAGAAGCGGATATTTTTTGTAGCGTGCTTGCGTGGTGCTGGAAAGCAACTCGCGTAAACGCCTAGGCGTTCGCTTTCGCCCGGAGCTGCTACTCCTTATCGATTGACAGCCGGCGGGTGATTTACCTGGCGAAGGAAGCGTAGTGTAGGTTCTACGGCTCGTTCGTCGTATCCCATGTGGTTTGCACCTTCAAGGATGAGTACTTCGGCCTGTGTTCCAAAGCTTTGGATCTTGTTGCGCATTTCATAGGCATCTTCAGGTGGTACAAGCGTTTCGTGTGATGCGTTTGCAAGGAACATTGGCGGTGAGTTAGGGCTTGCAAACAAGGCTGGCGATGTTTGAATAAGGTTATCAACACATTCGCTAATCTTTTCTACCGGGTTGAACTGGATGTTACCTGATGAGCCACCGCTGTTTGTTTCGCGTGTAAAGCTGTTAGTATTATCTTGCAGCGCTGAGGTAACGCGCTGTGAAACTTCACTGAGTGATTGTAACTCTGCAGCTTGCTCTTCGGTAAGGTCTCCACGCTGATTGCCTTCACGAACTGCGCCGAGTGCATCGTTGAGTGATACTGAAGCTTCGTCGCTAATCATCGCAAGGTGAGCACGCAAGGCTTCTTCATCAGTTGGCGGTGTTTCTGCTTTGTTGCTTGGGTTTTCTTCTGCAGAGTTACGCACGTCGTTAATGATCGAACCTTCTTGGTTGATGTCTGATGATCCGGCAGCGCTTTCTAGGTCGTTAGCTACTTCTTGAACGATCTGCTTTCCTTCTTCAAGAGTGATATTGCCTTCTTCACCTGGGTTCTCTGGAAGGTCATCGAGTACCCCCTGAAGGCGTTCTTGTGCGCTTTTAATAGTCGCACTGTCGTTTCCTGATGTACCAAGGCCTTCAATCACGACGGCAATGTCATCTTTGAATTTCTGCAAGTCAGAGTTTGATGTTGGCGTGTCGGTTTGCGTGTTTGCTTCGCTTGGGTTGAAGCTGTCGGCTGATTCGTTCAAACGGTTTGCTGAGTCACGAGCGACCGAGTAAGCATTTGTAAGGCGGTTAACGTCGATGCCCCATTCTGCAAGACTTGACTGCAGTTGCCCGACAACGTCGTTATCTTGGATAACCTGTACAGCTTGGAAGCTTGCTTGTGCAAAACCGATTAGTTCTTGCGGTGAAAGATTCTGTAGTCGCTCAGGGTCCTGTAGGAGGTAGTCCCACGGGCGGTAGATTTCCATAAGGTCGCCAGCGATATCGGTGAATCCGGTGTCGAAGCAGGTTGCGTGGTCAAAGCCAATTGCAAGGCTTGCCGGTGAAAAGAGGAAGCTGCGGAATGCGTTGGTTGGTGCAGACCAACCCACAGCGGTTGAAGTGCCAGCCTTGCCTGATGCGCCGGTACGTACACTAAGCGATCCACCAGCTGAGTCGCCCCAGGTAATAATGCGGTTTGGGTCAATATTGTAGGTATCGGCGTTGTTGCGCAGATGTTCAATCGAATTCATAACGTCGTTAAAGATGCCGTAGGTACCGTTTGCAATTAAGCGGTAGCGAATGCGGAACGAGGCGAATCCGTGCTCCGCTACGCGTTCGCGGAATTGCTGGTTATACTGCCCGCCGTCACCGCGCCAACCGCCACCGTGAATAAATACAATTACCGGACGTCGTTGGTCGTCTGGGTGAGTAAAGTCGACGCGCTGCTGCCCGCCACCACCGTCAACATATGAAGTTTCGCCGTGGATGCCGTTCGGGAACCCACTGAATCCTTGTTGACGTACCTGTAAGTTGGCAGTCCCGGCGCCGTTTTGGCCGGCACCTTGGTTTTCTTGGTGGGCATAGCCATCGTTGCGACCACTGGCAAAGCTGCCAGTCTGGTCGGCGTGTTGTGCTACGCTGCCGATACCAAACTCGTCATAAAGAGTCGGAATATTCGGCTGTTGTGCGTTAGTTTGCTCTACGCTGTAAAGAGCCATTCCTGTCGAACCAATGGCGATTGTTGCCAGCGGAAGCACGACATTGTTTCGTAAAAATCGCGATACTTTTTTGAGTGCGCTCATGTAAATTTCCTTATTATTTATCTCTATCACAATGTATGGAAATATCATACCGCACATGGTTACTATAACGCAAATGCTTTTTGTCTATCAGAGGTAAAAAAAGTGAATTAGCACTCTTGACATACGAGTGCTAAATTCGCTACAATAAAGATATTGGCAATCTACGTAAGAGAGTGCTAAAATGAAATCAGAAGAAACTACATAAAATTATATATAAAAGGAGAGTAAATCATGGGAAAGATTATCGGAATTGACCTCGGTACAACCAACAGCGCATTTGCCTACATGGTGGCAGGTAAGCCAGAAGTCATCGCAAATGCCGAAGGTAACCGCACCACCCCAAGCGTGGTAGCAGTCAATAAAAAAGGCGACCGTTTGGTAGGGCAAGTTGCCCAGCGCCAACGCGTAACTAATCCAAAAAACACCATTTATGGTGTGAAGCGTTTGATTGGCCGTAAATTTACCGACGACGAAGTGCAAAAAGACATCGACATTATGCCGTTTGAAATCGTTAAGCACGATAATTCTGTGGCCGTAAAACTTGGTGACAAAAAATACACGCCAGAAGAAGTATCTGCCATGATTCTTGGCAAAATTAAAGCCGACGCCGAAGCCTACTTGGGCGAAAAAGTCACCGAAGCGGTAATTACCGTGCCGGCATACTTTGACGATTCGCAGCGCCAAGCAACTAAAGATGCTGGTAAAATTGCCGGCCTTGAAGTAAAGCGTATTATTAACGAACCAACCGCAGCCGCCCTTGCCTACGGCCTTGAAGGCGGTAAGGACGAAAAAATCGCTGTGTTCGACCTTGGTGGTGGTACGTTTGACGTGTCCATCCTTGAACTTGGCGACGGCGTGTTTGAAGTTCGCTCAACCAACGGTGATACGCACCTTGGTGGTGAAGACTTCGACAATCGCATTGTGAACCACTTCCTGGAAGTGTTCAAGAAGGAAGAAGGCGTTGACCTAAAGAAGGACAAAGCAGCTATGCAGCGCCTGAAAGACGAAGCTGAAAAAGCTAAGAAAGAGCTTTCAAGCACGAATAGTTACGAAGTGAACCTGCCATTTATCACCGCTGATGAAGAAGGACCAAAGCACTTCGAATACACGGTAACCCGCGCTAAATTGGAAGAATTGGTAAAGGATTTGATCGATCGCTTGGCAATTCCAGTTGAAAAGGCGCTCAGCGACGCAGATTTGAAAGCCAGCGATATTCAATCAGTTGTGCTTGTGGGTGGTATGACCCGCATGCCAGCTGTGGTAGAAAAGGTGAAAAGCATCTTTGGCAAAGACCCAATGCAAGGGGTGAACCCAGACGAAGTTGTGGCTGTCGGTGCTGCCGTACAAGGTGGTGTGCTCGCGGGCGATGTGAAGGACGTATTGCTACTTGACGTAACGCCGCTTTCACTTGGTATCGAAACGATGGGTGGCGTCACCACAAAATTGATTGAACGCAACGCGACTATTCCAACTTCAAAGAGTGAGACCTTTAGTACTGCTGCCGACAACCAGCCTCAGGTAGAAATCCACGTACTGCAGGGTGAGCGCGAAATGGCGAATGACAACAAATCACTCGGCCGTTTTATCCTTGATGGCATCGCGCCAGCACCACGTGGTGTGCCGCAAATTGAAGTTACTTT
Organism: uncultured Candidatus Saccharibacteria bacterium; assembly: GCA_945916045.1. GTDB lineage: Bacteria > Patescibacteriota > Saccharimonadia > Saccharimonadales > Saccharimonadaceae > CAMEGH01. Next base: position 7,854 of record CAMEGH010000007.1, on the reverse strand, counting down.
TAATCTTGACGCGAACGGTCTTTTGAACGTAACCGCGAAGGATAAGGGTACCGGTAAAGAGCAATCGATTACGATTCAAGAAAGTGGCAACATGAGTAAAGAAGATATCGAAAAGGCGCAGAAAGAAGCCGAAGCTCACGCCGATGAAGACAAGAAAAAGCGTGAATCGGTAGACGCGCGCAACACGCTCGAAAACGCTATTTATCAGGCAGAAAAAATGCCATCAGAATACAAAGACAAGATTTCTGACGACGATAAAAAGGTGATCGAAGATGCTGCGGCTGATGCCAAAAAGGTAAAAGACGACGAGAACGCTGATAAAGACGCGCTCGAAGCTGCCGCGAAAGCCTTGCAAGAAAAGATCATGCCGATTGGTGCAAAATTGTACGAAGCTGCTGCTAAAGAGGAAGCTCCTGAAGGCGAAGCTGACGACAAAGCATCTGATAAAAAAGACAAAGACGAGCCAGTTGAAGGCGAGATTGTCGACGAAGACAAGAAGTAAATAGGTACTTGTAAAAGTAGCCAGCTCCCCGCTGGCTATTTTCTTTTGACTATTATTGCTCAGTTGCGACGAACCAAAAAGCACGCTATACTGTAGCCATAAGCAAAATAAGGAATTTAAACATGAAGAATCGTAAAAAGGTATTTATAGTAGTGGGAATTGTGTTGCTCGTGGTGATTACGGCGGCAATCGCGATTTCAATAGTGCTTGGCAACCGAGATCAATCAGGTGACCAAACTGATGGCGAAACCCAGATCATCGATCGTGACCGTCACATTGGCGTGGTTGGCGTGGTGACAAAAGAAGCTGTCGCGAGCGCATTTGAAGGCTTGGCAGGCGACGTGCAAAATCCAACACAATCTGGCACATTGGTGGCAGACGAAGCTATGTTGGGTGAAACTGCTCGTTTTATGCTAAAAACTGCGAAAAATGGCCACGACGTGTATGTTGATGTGAACGCACTTGCCTTCGACAACAAAGAGGAGCTTGAATCTGCCAACACACTTGCCGGCACGAGCGAAGAAACGATTGACGGATTGGGCGACGAAGCGCGCTACTTTACGCCGCGCCGTACGGATGCCGAGCAACAAGTGGCGGTGATTGTACTAAAAGACAACACATCGTACAAATTTAGCTTGGTGCAAAACCACAACGACGGCATCGATATTACGCAAACTGCCGCAAAAGAAGCGTTGGTGGCGCTGGCCCGCGAAGCAAACTTTTCGGTTGTAAAAGACTAATTAGTTTACGCTGCAATTACACTAGCACTCCTTGCATGTGAGTGCTAGTTTTTGCTATACTATATACAATGAGCAAGCGAGATTATTACGAAGTATTAGGCGTTGATAAAGCTGCCAGCGAAGATGAAATTAAAAAAGCGTTTCGCAAGGCGGCCATAAAGCACCACCCAGATAAGCAAGACGGCGACGAAGCCAAATTTAAAGAGGTTAACGAAGCTTACGAGGTACTAAAAGACAAGCAAAAGCGCCAGCGTTACGACCAATTTGGCCACGCGGGCGTGGGCGGAAACTCCGGTGGCGGCGGAAATCCGTTTGAAGGTTTTGATTTTGGCGGATTTGGCGGCCAAGGTGCGCACTTTGACTTTGGCGACGGCGGTTTGGGCGATATTTTTGGGCAATTTTTTGGCGGTGGCGCCCAAGGTAGTTCGCGCCGAGCTCGTCGCGGCAATGACGTTGAAACATCGATCAAGCTTGATTTTGAAGACGCGGTATTTGGCGTCGAGAAAAAACTCAGCCTGGATATGATTGACGAATGTTCGCATTGCCATGGCGAGCGCGCCGAACCTGGCCACAGTATGAAATCATGCGACACCTGTAAGGGGAGCGGCCAAATTCCAAAGGTGATGAACACAATGTTTGGGCAAATCCAGCAAGCGGTGGTGTGCCATACCTGCGACGGCCGCGGCAAAGTGCCAGAAATGGCGTGTTCGGTGTGTCATGGCGCAGGAACACAGCGCCGTAAACAATCAATTACCGTTAAGATTCCAGCGGGAATTGACGATGGCGCGACGATTCGTTTGCGCGAACGCGGCGAAGCAGTTGCCGGCGGCGCCAAGGGTGATTTGTACGTGCATATTCGCGTTAAAGCGCACAAAAAGTTTACGCGCGAAGGCGATATTATTCTGTCGGAAGAAACAATTTCGATGGTTGATGCCGCGCTTGGTACGGAAATTGAAGTTGAAACGGTTGACGGCAAAATCCGCATGAAAGTGCCAGCCGGAACGCAAAGCGGCACCGATTTTAAGCTGAGTGGCCATGGCGTGCCGCACCCAGGGCGCGAAACGCGCGGTCCGCACATTGTGGGAATTTTGGTAGAAACGCCAACCAAGCTTTCGAAGAAGCAAAAGGAATTGCTGGAGCAATTTAAATCAAGTAAAAAACGCTCGTTGTTTAGTTAGTGTAAAAACTGCCTAACAGAGGTAGAGATAGAGCTTTTCGCAAAGAAAGCTCTATTTTTGTTGCAAAGTACTTGATTTTTTAGAATACCTTGTATAACATAGAACTATGACACACGAAGAAACAACCAGCGAACGCTACGCCGAACAGCTTGCGACGCAACTGCGCAAAGGCTTTTTGGCCTACTGCGTGCTCAAGGTGTGCTCGCACCAGCCGCAGTACACCAGCAATATTATTCAGGCGCTGCGCGACGCGGAATTGGTCGTGGTTGAAGGCACGATTTACCCGCTGCTCAGTCGCCTGCAAAAAGACGGCCTATTAATGCACGAATGGCAAGAAAGCGAGCAAGGCCCGCCGCGCAAATATTACAAAACGACGGAATTTGGCAGCGAAGTTATCGCCAATGTTGCCAAAAAAATCACCGCCTTAAACGCAACGCTAAAAAAGCTATAGTAAAGGAGAAATTATGAAAGAAATCACTCGCATTCATATCGCAAAAACCGCCTACGACATTGAAGTCGCGGCCAAAAAAGACCTCGAAGCGTACATGCAGGCGCTGGAACGCTACGCAGACGACGCCGAAATTTTAGAAGATATCGAAATTCGTATTACGGAATTGCTCGATGAGCGCGGCGTGCAAAAAGGCGGCGTGATTGGCGCAACTGACGTTGCTTCACTTCGCGAACGTTTGGGTGAACCGCAAGAATTTGCTGAAGAAGGCGACGTAGCTGCCGCGCTGGTGGATGATGCCGAAAAGCCGCGCCGCCGGTTGTATCGCGACGAAGACCAGGCGATATTGGGCGGTGTGCTTTCGGGAATTTCGCGGTACTTTGGCTTTAACCCGATGTGGGCGCGCATTGCGTTTATCATTTTGCTGCTGGTGTCGTTTGGAACGGCGGCGATTGTCTATATTGTGCTGTGGATTGCCGTGCCAGTGGCGCGCACTGCGGCCGAAAAGCTAGAACTTGCTGGCAAGCCAATTACGCTGGCGGCAATTAAGCAACAAGGCGAAGCCGTTGCCGAAGCTGCGCGTACTAACAACACCGCGCAAACGGTGCAAAATATTTTACTCTTTTTGGTGGGATTGTTTTTTGCGGCGGTCGCGTTTGGCTCGCTGATTTTTACGGCATTTGCCGGCGCCGGACTGCTTTTTGGCGTAGGCACAAGCTTTAATTCGCCGATTGCCGAATTTGTCGCAACCAGCGAATGGCAATTAGTGGCAGCGTACGGGCTATTTGTGGTCAGTGGACTGTTATTTACTGCGCTCAACGCTATTTTGGCCATCGCAACATTTAGCAAAAAATGGACAAAGCGCATTGGCATTTCGATTGTGGCAATTGTACTAAGCGGCATGTTAGCATTTGGCGGTGGCAGTGGGCTGGTGTTTGGGCACGCGCAATTTATCCGCGAAAAAGTACACGCTATGCAAGAAACGACAGCGGAAAATCTGACAAACGAATTTAAAAATATTACCGCACTAAAAGTAGAATCAGACGATGATGGCCCGGCGGCATACGTGAGTATTCGCTACGTTGTGGCAGAGCAGCCGCGCTGGGAATTTGAAGGATTGCCGGGTGTGGTGCCAGAAATTGAAATTGATGGAACGACGGCCGAAATCGACATTGAATTTACCGGAAAAGAAGCCGATGAAAAATCATGGAATTACGGCTTTCGCCCAACGCTAACTGTGTACGGCCCGGCGGTAGAAACGATTGTGATCGATGAACATTCGCAGGTTACCTACCACAATAAGCAGCCGCAAAATTCGCTTGCAGTAACGGTGCAAGCTGGCGGATTTGACTTGCAGGGAACGTACCAGAACGTAACAATAGCCAACAAAAATGGCGGCGTGGTTGGCCTGGGCGACGCAGCAATTCAAACGTTGACGGTCGACGACCAAGGCGGCCACGTGAGCGCGGGCGTTGTACGCAATCTTGCGGTAACGCAGCCGGATTCGTGCCGTGCGGCTTCGAGCTATCAATCAAACCTATTTGTTGAAGTGCAAGCAGTTTCGAGCGGTGTAATGCAGTATAATGGAAAAGAGCAGGCAGCGCGCACAATCGAAAATGATTGCGGCACGGTGCAAGTTGGCAAAAACGAGAAGGCATTTTAGATGAGAACACGCGATATTATCCGCCGAGCAGGCAAAAACTTGCGCCAGGCAAAAGCGCGCACAATATTAACCAGCTTGGCGATTGCCGTGGGGTCGTTTACGATTGCGCTCGCGATGGCAGCCGGAAACGGCGGGCGTAGCTACATTGATGGTGTGGTGAGCGGTGCAGGCGACATGCGCACCGTACAAGTTGTGGCCAAGCAGGATTCGCGCGGCGAAGATGACGACGGGCCGCAACAGTTGGTAGCGAAGGCGTAGCTGAGCAAGCTCCATCGGTTGGAAATTTCCGCTCTTTAACGTCAGCTGACCGCGAAAAAATTGCCGCAATCGACGGCGTCGAGCAAGCGTCACCGATTTTTAGCGTACAGCCATTAGCGGTCGAAGCAAACGACAGCGACCAATACGAAGCGGTCGTTACCGTGCAGTACGATGGTACGGCGATCGATTTAACTGCTGGTTCGCTGGGCGAAAACAACGAAATTTCTGCCGGAAACACCGTATTGCCGCATAAATACATCGAATCGCTTGGATTTGCGTCGGCAGAAGCGGCGCTTGGCCGGTCAGTGACAATTAGCTTTATGGGTGCTGACGGCCAGCCATTTACGCAAGAATTTACCATTCAAGCGGTGGACGCCGAACCAACCAGCCCCCTTGCCTACTACCAAGACGAATTCCGTATTTCTAACCACGACGGCCAAGAAATTGCCGCCAAACAATTGCCCGAAGGCAGCGAAGAAGAATATTTTGCCATCATGGCAGTGGCGGCCGACGGCGCAAATGTTGACGAAATCAAAGAACAAATTATCGCAGCTGGCAACTACGACGCCATGACCTTTGCCGAAATGCGCACCAGTATTATGCAAATGGTCAACATCGTGCAATATGGCTTGATGGGCTTTGGCGCGCTAGCAATTTTGGCCTCGATTTTTGGGATCATCAACACGCAATACATTAGTGTGTTGGAACGCACGCAGCAAATTGGCTTGATGAAAGCGCTCGGCGCACGCGGCAAAGATATCGGCAAATTGTTCCGCTACGAAGCAGCCTGGATTGGCTTCCTTGGCGGCGTGATTGGCGTACTGCTGGCGTATTTGGTAACGCTGCTAAACCCAATAATTGCCAGTGCGATTGATTTTGAAGACGACATGGAACTGTTACAAATGGACTGGATAATGAGCGCTGTTTTGGTGGTTGGCCTGCTGTTGGTCGCGATTATTTCGGGCTGGTTCCCATCACGCAAAGCCGCAAAATTAGACCCAATTGAAGCCTTAAGGACAGAGTAGGAGGCCCTATGATTGAAGTACGAAATATTACCAAAACATATGGTAAAAAGCAAAACGCGTTTACGGCGCTTGACGGTGTGAGTTTGCGCATTGAAGAAGGTTCGAGCGTGGCGATTTTGGGCAAATCCGGGAGCGGAAAATCCACATTGATGCACGTAATGAGCGGGCTTGATCGCGCAGATGAAGGCGAAGTAATCGTCGACGGCGAAAATATTTTGAAGCTCAAGCAAAAAGCAGTCGATCGCTTTCGTGCGGAAAAAATTGGCTTCATCTTCCAAAGCTTTTTTGTGCAAGGCAACGAAAGTGTGTACGACAACGTCAGTATGCCGCTCGAAATTGCTAACATGCCGCGCGGCAAACGAAAAGCGCGTGTCGAAGCGGCGCTTAAAGCCGTGGAGCTGGACGAAAAAGTTACCAACAAAGCCAAAAATCTTTCTGGCGGGCAAAAGCAGCGTTTGGCAATTGCACGCGCGATTGCCAACGAACCGAGCATTATTTTTGCCGACGAGCCAACCGGAAATTTGGACAGCGTTACCGGCGCCAAGGTAGAAGATTTGCTGTTTGGCTACAATCGCAATAAAGGCGTGACACTAATTATCGTGACGCACGACCCAGATTTGGCCGAAAAATGCGACATGATTGTGCACGTGAAGGACGGCAGAATCGAATCGACCGAGCAGAAAGAAAAACCAGCGATTGAAAAGCAACCGGCGCAAAAAACCGGTGAAGCGCAAAATTGGCGCGTAGCTGCATAAATAAAACAGGCAAAAAGGCGTTCCGAAATGGGGCGCTCTTTTTGTTGGAAGGTCTGGTATAAAGAAAGGGTCTTACCTTCATCAATAAACCGACCCGATGTTTTTTGTGGTTGTCGTTTTTAATTTAAGGAGAAGAGAATGAATCAGGAACTGAAACCGGGAACATTGCTGGTACTTGGACTAGCGCTATTTTATTTTGGAGGCGTAAGCACTGGTGCATTGGGTGTTGGGCTGTCGGTGGGAGGTTTGTGCTGTTTCGTTGCCGCAATCATCGGCTTCTTCAAGCGCCCTGCAAAAGTAAAGGAGGAAGTTTCCGAGCCTGCGGTAATTTATGACGAAGAAGCTGAGGAAGAGGTTGAGTATGAAGAGGCTGAGGTAGATTTGTCGGCACCCTCTAGCGAAGACGACGTAAATATATGGCCAGCCGTTGTTATTATGCTGCTACTCTTCTTTATATTAGCGGCTATGTATGCGGCAGTTAAGTAAACTTATAAAAAGAAGGAAAACATGGACGAAATAATTAAAAAGATTGTAGGTGGCGGCGCGGCGGTTTTGCTGATTGGCGGCACAAGCTTCATGATCAGCCAGGCGGATGTCGCAAATAATTTTGCCGAAGAAACCGGCATGGATCAGCAGCAGGCGCAAGAATATGTGGAAAATGCGCAGGGCGATCTTGAATCATTTGAAGACGTGGGGCAAGATTACATAGACGATGGAAACGAAGTGCTCGCCAATGCAAATGGGCTCGATTGTGTTAATTATATGTACGACTGGGAGTCGGACGCACTTAACTGCGAGACTGGCCGCGCACAATTGCTCGATATTGGCGCGAAAGAAGTTGCACTTGGTGAATGTTTTGTGTCGCTGGGCGGTGATCTTGGTGATGTTGTGCGATCAAAAATACAAGAATGTATCGAAAAAATCGACGCTATGATGGCGACACTTGAATATGCAATCGTCCCTGTGTTGATTGGAACGGAATATTTGACGGAAATGAGGCATTCAAACGCTTACAATAAATCTGTTCTACGCGCCGCCCTCGACGCCGAAAATTGAAACTATGCTGTAGTTGATACATGAAAAAACCACGCAAAAACCCCAACGTATCACTGTACGCAACGCTTGGATTTGCGCTTGCGGCCATCGGCTTTATTTGGGTGATGAACGACGCAAGGCAGCTGATGAGCATACCGTTTCTTGTGGTTGGTGCTGTATTTTTGGTTGTAAGCGCGGTGCTATTTGGCCGCCAACACAAGCCAAACGATCAGCAAAAATAACGCTTTTT
>CAMEGH010000006.1 GCA_945916045.1 uncultured Candidatus Saccharibacteria bacterium | reverse complement strand
GTGCCAACGCGTGGTATTGGTGCTACCAGCCAAACCAAATTTATGCAGTGGCAGGCCACCACCGACATGGATATTATTACGGCGCTCTGTAACGTTGCGCAGGTAACAACCATTACGGTGCGGGCGCGTAACGCGCTCGAAAAACTGGGCGATTCGCTCCGTTTAGTGCAGGTAAAAATCCAGCAAAACGCTGCTCCGAGCGATATTATTGAATACGCGATTGATATTGTGGGATACCGCAATTTTATTAACGATGGCTCGCCGCAGGCTGATGAAAAACTTGAGAATATTGGTGCACTAGTGTCAGAAGCCAAACCGTACGCCGATCTTGATACGTTCTTGGAAGAAGCCGCGTTGATGTCGAGCGCCGATCAAGAAGCGGGTGACAAAAAAGTCACGCTTATGACGCTGCACGCCGCCAAAGGGTTGGAATTTCCGGTGGTATTTATGGCTGGCATGGAAGAGGGTATTTTCCCGCATTCGCGCGTTTCTGACGGTAAACCGGATGAGCTCGAAGAAGAGCGCCGCCTCTGTTATGTAGGAATGACGCGTGCCGAAGAGGAGCTGCACCTGAGCTATGCCGCTAGCCGCTTGCAATTTGGCCAGCGCAACTACAACGAACCGTCACGCTTTTTGGATGACATGGGGATTGGTCACGCCAGCGAAAATAGCGCCGCCTTGCACTACGAACCAGAAGAATCATTCTACGATGAAGTCATGTTGCAAGAAGGCGAGCGCGTTAAATCTGCCATGTTTGGCAAAGGTACGGTAGAAGAAATTGACGGCATGGCGGTGGTGATTTTGTTTGATTCTGGCCAGCGCAAAAAGCTTAATGCTGAATACGCGCGGCTGGAAAAACTTTCGTAAAAATTTGGTGGCGGCTACAGCCACAAATACTTGCTTATAAGGGGCAAAATTGCTACAATAGATAAGGTTTTAGAGTTATGAGGATTACGAAAAAGTTACCGATTTCACCTGCAAGTTTGCTCGGCGCAGCGATTGGCCTCTTGGCTCTTATTCTTTTATTTGTGGGCGTGGCGGCGCAGGCAATCAGCCGCGAGCCAGAACTTGCGCCCGGCCAGCGCGTTGTGACGATTTTTGACCACGGCGAAAAACGCTCGGTTATTACCGAAGCCGACACCGTGGGCGACACGCTTGAGCGCGCCAATATTTCGCTTTCTGCGGGCGATATTGTCGAACCTGCCGCCGATACGCAGTTCACCACCACCGATTTTACGGTGAATATTTACCGCGCAAAACCAGTGATGATTGTTGATGGCATGCGCCGCGAACACGTACTTTCGCCGCACAGCACGCCGCGCGATATCGTGAAAAATAGCGAAACGAAATTATACGAAGAAGATATTGTGTCGATGAATCGCTCGCAAAATCCGTTGGTGGATGGCCCGGGTGTGCAGGTGACAATCGATCGCGCGACGCCACTGACGTTGGTGCTTTATGGCGAAAAAACTACCATGCGCACGCAAGGCGAAACCGTGGCAGATTTGCTGGCAGAAAAAGAAATTGTACTCGCGGCGGATGACACGCTTTCGGTGGCAGAATCAACAGAAATTACCGAAGGTATGACAGTGGAAATTTGGCGAAATGGCGTCCAAACCGTGACGGAAGAGCAGGAAATTGATTTTTCTGTGCGCACCATTCAAGATGCCGACAAAGACCCGAGCTATAAGGAAGTGCAAACGCCCGGCAAAAAAGGCAAAAAATCGGTAACGTACGAAATTACCATGCGAAACGGCGAAGAAATCGAGCGAAAAGAAATCCAAAGCGTTGAGCTAAATGCGCCAGTTGAAGAAGTGGTGGTGGTTGGCGCGAAGTTTAATTACACCGGCGGGCCGCTGAATGAAGCGCAAATTAACGCGCTTGGTAGTTGCGAAAGCGGCATGACGGCGACGCGAAATTCGGGCAATGGATTTTACGGAGCGTTCCAGTTTATGCCAGCAACGTGGCGCACATCTGCGCCGGCGCCGTACAATAATGTGTTGCCGCACGAAGCGCCGCTCGACGCGCAAAAACAGGCGGTGCAAAACCTTCTGTCGCGCTCAAGTATCTTCACGCAGTTCCCGGGATGTGCCAACAAAATGCGCGCACAAGGAATTTTGTAGGTGGCTGGCCCCAAAAAAGAACTTGGCCAGCATTGGTTGAAAGACCGCGACGTGCTCAAAGCGATTGCCGATGAAGCGCAACTTTCCAAAAACGATGCCGTGCTGGAGATTGGCCCAGGGCTTGGTACGCTCACCAGCGAATTATTGCGTCAAGCCGGCAGCGTGACGGCGGTAGAATTTGACGCAGAGCTTGCGAAAAAACTCCCTGGTCAATTCCCGGGCACAAATCTGACTGTTGTTCATGAAGATATTTTGCAGTTTAATTTAGACGCAATGCCTGCTGGTTACAAAGTGGTGGCAAACGTGCCATATTACATTACCAGCAAAATCGTGCAGCGCCTTATGACGGCAAAAAACCGCCCGTCAGTCGTGGTGCTGCTGGTGCAAAAAGAAGTAGCCGAGCGCATTGCGGCCGAGCCTGGCGATATGAGTATTTTGGCAATTAGCGCCCAAGTATATGCCGATGCGCACCTTGGTCTTATTGTTCCGGCAGAATTGTTTACGCCACCGCCAAAGGTGGATTCGGCCGTTGTGACGCTTGAATCGCACGACCAGCCGCTTATTACCAACGATGAGGAAAAAGACTTTTTTCGCTTAGTAAAAGCCGGATTTGTCGAAAAGCGCAAAAAGTTGCGCTCTGGCTTAGCCGGTGGGCTGCATCTGCAAAAAGCAGAGGTAGACGACCTACTTTCGCGCGCTGGCATCGATACCGAAGCGCGCCCACAAGAACTTTCAATCGAGCAGTGGAAGGCTTTGCTCGATGCGCTCAAACGTTAAGATTGCGGTTTCGAATGTGCAGCATGGCACAATGAAGCGCGCCGCGGCAATTGATCCACTTGCGGTGGATGAAAATCGCCGGGCTTTTTTAGCTAAAGCAAATATTGCGCCGGCAGACGCTGTATTGGTGCAGGTGGATTACGACACGGATGATTTTTGCCGCTACCAAACCGTTGGCAAACGCGCACAAGGTGAAGGAATTGTTCGTGCCGGGCGCGTGGCAGATGCGCTGGCAACACAAGAAAAAGGCGTGGCACTCTTCTTGCCGTTGGCAGATTGTGCAGGCGTTGTGTTGCATGATACAAAGCAGAGCGTTTTACTGCTTTCGCACCTTGGTCGACATAGTGTTGAGCAGTATGGCGCGCAAAAATCGGTCGACTATTTAGTGCGCACACATGGTTCGCGGCCGCAAGATATTGACGCATGGATTAGCCCAGCAGCGGGCGCCGAAAACTATCCGCTCCGTGCGTTTGAACAAAAAGGTTTGCAGGCGGTGATTTGCGAGCAGCTTGTATTGGCGGGAATTGTGCCGACACGTATCGAAATTGACGAGCGCGACACCACAAAAGACCAATCGCTTTTTTCGCACAGCGAATTTAAGAAAGGGAACCGCGCGGAGGACGGGCGTTTCGCTGTTGTTGCAGTGCTGCAATAAAAAAGCGAAGCCCCGCCCCGTAGACGGCGCTTCGACCTACGAATGTAAGGAGCTCCAGCCTAAAAGGTGGGGTTAGTCGGGTTGACATTCGGGGCTGTCGCGGATGGCGGTGATGCTGCTCGACGGTCCGGCCATTATGTTGCATAAAATAGCAAAATGCCTCGCTCGCCACCCCTCTCAAAATCTGGTATACTATAACCAATGACAAAACAACTATATATCACCACTGCTATTCCTTATGTCAACGGTAAGCCCCATATCGGCAACGCGCTCGATTATTTGTACGCCGACATTTGGAAGCGCTACCAGGAGCAGCAGGGAAATGAAGTTCGTTTTCAGATGGGAACAGACGAGCACGGTAACAAAATTGCCGCCAAAGCTGCCGAACTTGGCCTCGACCCGCAGGCGTATACCGATCAAATGTACGGTAATTTCGTAAAAATGGCCAGCAAAGTGGGCGCCGGGTTTACTGATTTTATCCGCACCACCGACCAACAGCACCAAGCAGCTGTGCAGTATATTTGGCAAAAATTGCAGCCGTATATCTACAAATCTACCTACACTGGGTGGTACTGCCAGGGGTGTGAATCGTTTATTACCGACAAAGAAGCCGAAGCCAACGGCGGCGTTTGCCCAGATCACAACCAATCATATCAGCGTTTGGAAGAGGAAAATTACTACCTAAAGTCGAGCGCGTTTACCGAACAAATTCGCGCCGCGATTGAATCTGATGAAATGCAAATTGTGCCAGAATTCCGCAAAAAGGAATTTTTGGAACTGATTAAAGATGGCGTGCAAGACGTTTCAATCAGCCGCCCGCGCAAAAACCTTAGCTGGGGCGTGCCGGTGCCGGGTGACGATTCGCAGGTGATGTATGTGTGGTTGGATGCGCTGGCAAATTACATTACGGTGCTTGGCTACCCAAATAATCCAAAGTGGGAAGAGTTTTGGCCGGCTGATGTACAGGTGATCGGCAAAGATATTTTGCGTTTTCATGCCGGAATTTGGCCAGCGATGTTGCTTGGCCTCGGTATTGAACTGCCGAAGAAATTATTGGTGCACGGGTTTATTAACGTGGGCGGCGCTAAGATTAGCAAATCGGTTGGTAACGTGGTTGATCCGGGCGAAATTATCGATACTTATGGGCTGGATGCATTCCGTTACTTCTTTGCGCGCCATATTCCGACGCAAGACGACGGCGATTTTACCTGGGAAAAGTTTGAAAATGCCTACAATGGCGAACTCGGCAACGACCTTGGCAATTTGGTGCAGCGCGTAGCGAGCATGATTACGCGCTACCAGGCGGGGGTGATTGGCGATGTGACGAGTGGCGAGCACGACATTCGCCGCTACCACGAAGCTATGGAGGCGCTTGAATACAACAAGGCCATGGACGAAATTTGGATTAGCGTGCGCGCGGCCAACAAATTGATCGAAACGGTGAAGCCGTGGGAAGTGGCCAAAAAAGCCAAAGAAGACCCAGAAGCGGCGGCGCATTTGGCAGATATTTTGCAAGGATTGGTTGGTACGTTGCTACAAGTAAGTGGTTTGCTGCGCCCCTTCTTGCCCGACACAGCCGAAAAAATCCACGCACTCTTTAGCGAAGGCATGGTCAAAGACCAAGGCATTCTTTTCCCCAAGCAGTACATCCACACCGAAGACCCACGCGCTAAAAAACCAAGCGCGTAAAGGCGATTATGCTGGTTGATACGCACTGTCATATTCACGAAGCAAGCTACAAATTGCCCGTTAGCGATGTATTGCAACGAGCTCGCGAAACAGGGGTGGAAAAACTTATTTGCGTGGGAACGTCGGAAGAAAGCTCGCGTCAAGCGCTGAATTTTAGCGATCAACACGACGGCGTTTTTGCGACGGTCGGCGTGCATCCGCATGACGCCAAAGACGGCGTGGCAGCGATTGGTGATTTGGTGGCTACAAAGCACAAAAAGTTGGTTGCCGTGGGCGAAATTGGCCTGGATTATTACTATTTGCACAGCCCGCGCGACGTACAAATTGCCGCGTTCGAGCAGCAGCTGCAATATGCCTGCGATGCAAATCTGCCCGTCGCCTTTCACGTGCGCGACGCCGAAAAAGCCAACGAAAATACCACCGTTTGGCGTGATTTTTGGCCAGTGGTAAGTAATTTTCCAAAGCTACGTGGCGTGCTGCACAGTTTTACCGATTCGCACGCCAATATGGAACGCGGTTTGGTGCACGGATTTTACATTAGCGCAAACGGCATTAGCACCTTCACGCGCGACGAATCTCAGCAAGAAATGTTCAAAAATATTCCGCTTGAACGGCTTTTGCTAGAAACTGACGCCCCCTTCTTGACACCCCGTCCATTTCGTGGTACTATGAATGAGCCATGTAGAGTAAGTGAGGTGGCAAAACATCACGCGACAGTGCGAAACTGTTCGTTTGATGAAATTGCGCATCACACCACTCGCAACGCCGAGGCTCTATTTGACATAAGTTAGCAACCCAAAATGTGTGGAGTGACGTATGTACAACGCAGAAATGACAGCTCCAGCGGTCATGACCGACCCACTGGACTTTGAGGCAACTCCGATCCCAGAATCGCAGTTTAAAGGGCAGCCGGTATTTGAAACGGCGCCACCGGTAGAATATTCTCCGCAGGAGAAAGTGTTTGCTATTGGCGAAAATGTCAAATTGCTGCGCGAAGCCGAGCTACACAAACAGGAAGCAGCCTAATGTCGCATCTTTTTAAAAAAACCTTGCAATTGTTGATTGGCACGGAAGACCCGATGATGGAAGATATTCCAACCGGGTATTTGAAAGAAGAGCCCGTCACGCCGCAAGAAAAACGTGCCGAAAAATACGCTCGCCACGATCAAAAAAACAAGCTGACTGAACGCGAACTTATTCAGCGCGAAAGCGAAATTGGCGCCGAATTATTTGGCGAAGCGCCCGCTGGGCACCGCCGCGAATTCTTTAATCTTGATCCATCAACCTGGATTTGGTACGACGAAACAATTGGCCGCCACGGCAAGCCAAAAGACACCGTTACGGTGCGCTACGAAATCCACGATAACGGCATTTTGAAGGTGCAAGAAGGCGCGCGCTACACGTTTATTGAAGGCTCGGAATTGGAAAACTTTGTGGCCGCGACGCAAATGTATTACGAACGCGTGAGCCGTGAAGTGTACCACCGTCAGCCAAATGCGCTGCTTGCGAGCTAGCCATCGCGCTCGGCCGCCCGCTCGTGGTACAATATAACTATGAACGAACCGTTTTGTCACCTTGACTACGCCGCTGCAACGCCGCTCGATGAGCAGGTGTTTTTGGCGATGAAGCCGTTTTTTACGGAGCGGTTTTTTAATCCATCCAGCCCGTACGAACCGGCGTTGGCGGTCAAGCGCGACTACCAGGCGGCTAAGGCGCAAATTGCCAAAACGATTGGCGCTGGCCCAGACGAACTAGTGATGACGGCGGGCGCGACCGAATCGATTAACTTAGCGATTAGCAGTTTTGCCGGGCACAAAATTTGCGCCAGTATCGAGCACGACAGTGTGCGAAAGGCCGTGCAATCGGCGGGAGATTACACGATTGCGGGCGTTGATAAAACCGGCCGTATTAATGTGGAAGAATTGGCCGCAGCCATCACCGACGAAACGCAACTGGTGAGCGTGGCGCTAGCAAATCACGAAGTTGGCACGGTGCAGCCGGTGGCAGAAATTGCGCAGGTGATTCGTAAAAAGCGTGAAGAGCGGCTGGCGCGTGGCAATCGTACGCAGTTGGTATTGCACTGCGATGCGTCGCAAGGATTTGGGTTGGTGGATATTCACGTGGCCCGTTTGGGTGTGGATTTGCTAACGCTTAACGCCGGCAAAATTTACGGCCCAAAACAAGTGGCCTTGCTATGGGTAAAACCGGGCGTGAAGGTAACGGCGCGCATTGTGGGTGGTGGCCAAGAGCTTGGTTTGCGCAGCGGCACCGAAAATGTGCCGGGCGTGATTGGTTTTGCCGAAGCTGTGCGCATTGCTGAAAAGCACCGCAAACAAGAGGCCGACCGTGTGCGAAATTTGCGCAACACTTTGCAGCAAATATTGGCAAATGCGTTCCCAAATGCGGTATTTTCTGGCCACGCAAAACACCGTTTGGCAAATTATTTGCACGTTTCATTCCCGGGAATTGACGCCGAGCGGCTGGTATTTATGCTAGAGATGCAGAATGTGTTGGTGGCAACGGGCAGTGCTTGCGCGGCCAATAAGTCGACAAAATCGGTAGTGCTTGAAGCTATTGGTTTGCCAGAAGAAACCGCCAACGGTAGCTTGCGCATCACACTCGGCCGGCCTACCACCGAAGCGCACATTCAACGCGCTGGCGAGGCAATTATCGCGGCCGTGCGCCAGGAGGCTGAACGCACAGGAACCGCACTATGATACGGCTGATTGTATTTGCCGTTAGTATTGCGCTCACAATTGTGCTGATTGGCGCGTATCTTGGTCCGGACGATTTAATGCGTTGTGGTTCAACACCAAACTCTGAACCAGGCTTGGCGCAGTGCCAAAAAGCCGACGCGATTGTGGCGGTAAGCGGCGGCGACACGACTGCACGCACGCAAGAAGCCATTAATTTGTATCAACGCGGCTGGGCAGATGTGCTGATTTTTTCTGGCGCAGCAGCCGATAAAGCCGGCCCAAGCAACGCCGAAGCCATGAAGCAATACGCCATTAGCCAAGGCATCGAACCGGAAGTTATCATCACCGAAGAAATGTCTGAAACCACCCGCGAAAATGCCGCACTTACCAATACGGTTTTTGCCGAGCGTGATGTGCGCCGCGTGATCTTGGTAACGTCGGCGTATCACCAGCGGCGCGCAAATTTGGAATTTCGCAACAGCGTAAGTCGCGAAGTGGTGGTAATGAATCATCCTGTTGCGCGCGATAATCAATGGTCGCAGTGGTGGTGGCTGACGCCAAAAGGCTGGTGGCTGGCCGGCAGCGAAATAGCAAAAATTTTAGTAGTATATATGGGGATTTCTCGATGAGTCGTGTAGTAGTTGGCATGAGCGGTGGAGTAGACAGTAGCGTAACGGCGGCACTTTTGGTAGAACAAGGCCACGAAGTAACCGGCGTGTATATGAAAAACTGGAGCCAAGATTTGCCCGGCATGAAGTGCCCGTGGGCCGAAGATTTGGCCGACGCAAAACGTGTGGCGGTGCAGCTTGGTATTGATTTTAAAGTGTACGATTTTGAAAAAGAATACAAAGAACAAGTCGTGCAATATATGATTGATACGTACAAAGACGGTCGCACGCCAAACCCGGATATTATGTGCAATCAAGAGGTAAAATTTAAGCTCTTTTTGGAAGCGGCCTTGGCAGATGGCGCAGAATTTATTGCGACTGGCCACTATGCGCGCACCGAAAATGGCAGATTGCTTTGCGCTAAAGACGACAATAAAGACCAAACCTATTTTTTGTACCGGACGCAAAAATCCGCGTTAGAAAAAACCCTTTTTCCGCTGGGAAATTACACAAAACCAGAAGTGCGCGAACTTGCCAAAGCGCACAATTTATACACCGCACAAAAAAAGGAAAGCATGGGAGTGTGTTTTGTGGGGCAGGTTGGTATGCGCGAATTTTTGGGCCAATATGTCACGACTGAACCGGGCGAAATTATCGAAAAAGCAACCCGAAAAGTACTTGGCAAACACGACGGTGCGCTGTTTTACACGCTTGGCCAACGCCACGGGCTAAATATTGGCGGTGGATTGCCGTACTACGTGGTTGGCAAAGATATGGTCAAAAACGAAGTCTACGTTTCGACCGATTTGAACGACGAAGCCATGTGGCGCCAAAACCTTGAGCTTGGGTCGCTCCACTGGATCGGCGACGTGCAGGGCGATGGTGAATACGAAGTGCGCATCCGCCACCGCGCGCCAAAAGTGAGGGCGACGTTGCGTGGCACAAATTTGCAGCTAAGCGAAGCTCAACGCGCTCCCGCGCCAGGCCAATCGGCGGTGTTGTACGCTGGCGATGAATGCGTGGGCGGCGGGATTATTATTTAAAAAGAAGCACACAAATGAGAAAAACAGCCAACCAGCCTCGCGTATTTTTGCCAAGTTTTCGTGGCTATCGGCGCGGGTCGCTGAAGAAAGATATTATTGCGGCGCTGGTCGTGACGGCAATTGCGATCCCGGAAAGTTTGGGCTTTGCAGCGATTGTCGGGTTGCCGATTCAAACCGGGTTGTATACGGCGTTGCTGGCGCCAATTGTGTTTGCGCTTTTTACGTCGTCGCGGCACTTGGTGGTGGGCGCAGATTCTGCCACGGCGGCGCTGGTGGCAAGTGGCGCAGCTACGATTGCGGCGGCCCATTCGCCAGAATTTGCTG
Source organism: uncultured Candidatus Saccharibacteria bacterium (assembly GCA_945916045.1). Lineage (GTDB taxonomy): Bacteria > Patescibacteriota > Saccharimonadia > Saccharimonadales > Saccharimonadaceae > CAMEGH01. Next base: position 4,058 of record CAMEGH010000006.1, on the reverse strand, counting down.
GTGCGGTGGCGCTTTTGGGCATTTTAACTGGGGTGATTTTGCTGGCAATGAGTGCGTTGCGGCTTGGGTTTTTAGCAGATTTAATTTCAAAACCGGTACTGGTAGGGTTTTTGGCGGGCGTTGGTGTACAGTTGCTTTTGGGGAAATTGCCCGAAATGTTTGGCGTGCATACAGACGGTAATTTGCTGGCAAAGTTGGCTGATTTTGCGAGCCAATTTGACGCTATTCATTGGCCGACTGCGGCACTGGCGTTTGCGGTATTTGCGATTGTGGCGGCGGCGGGCAAATTCAAATTGCCGGGTGCGCTTTTTGGGTTAGTGGCGGCAATTGCTGCGACAGCGCTGTTTGATTTGCCGCGCTTTGGCATTCAGGTAGTGGGCGATATTCCGGCGGGCCTGCCGGCGATTGCATTTCCGCAGCTTTCGTGGGGCGAAATGACAGTGATGTTTACGTCGGCGCTGGCCATCGCCATTGTGATTTTGGCGCAAAGTTCGGCTGTTATTCGTAGCTACGCCGAAAAATACGAAGAGCCGGTCCAAGATAATAAAGATTTGATGGCGCTTGGGCTGGGTAATATTGCGTCGGCACTGACGCAGGGATTTGCGCTTAACGGCAGTCCGCCGCGTACGTCGGCGGCAGATTTGGCGGGCGGGCGTTCGCAATTGGTGAACATTTTTATGGCGCTGTTTATTGGGCTGATTTTGCTGTTTGCCACCGACATTTTAACGATTGTGCCAGAGGCGGCGCTGGCGGCGATTGTGTGTTCAATCGGGCTGCATTTAGTAAAGATCGACCAGCTCAAAGACATTTGGCGCACGCACAAAGTAGAATTTGCGATTGCACTTTTGGCGTTGGGTGCGGTGGCAATTTTGGGTGTGCAACAGGGCGTGATGATTGCGGTGTTGGCGTCGTTGATCGAGCGATTGCGCCGTGAATATCGCCCGGCCGACGACATTTTGCTGCGCGATCGTAAACGTTCAAAATGGGCCGAACATCGCATCGAAGATAGCCATCGCCGTTCATCGCGCCCGGCCGGCATGCTGATTTACTACTTCGACAGCGACCTGTTTTTTGAAAACGCCACCTATTTTAGCCGCCGAATTAAAGAGGCGATTGAAGGCGCCAAAAAACCCGTTACGCACATGGTGATCGACGCCGGCGCAATCAGCGATATTGATTATACGGGCGCAGACGTGCTCAAAAAACTTACCGAACGTTTGGCGATTGATGACATTCGCCTTAGCTTGGCGCATGTTTCGCCCGGGCTGCGCAAATTGCTTGATATGTACGGCGTTACCGATTTGCTGGGCGAAGGTAATATTTACGAAAGCTTGCGCGCGGCGGTGCACGCCAGCCCTGAATCGATTCGTTCTACGGTAGATATGGTGCGCCGGCTTGATCCGCCTGCTGGCGACTATATAGTGATTGGCGGTGGCGTTTTGGAAACGCTTAATTTGCGCGCCACCACCGATGTTGATTTGGTTGTGAGCAAAAAACTCTACAAACAATTTCAGGAAAAAGGCTGGAAAGAATACATTCACGATGACGGAAAAGGCATGCTGGCGCACCGCGGCTACAAAATTATGACCGCGTTTATGGGCCGCAATTTGCAGGATTTGCAGCGCAATTCTTTCATCAAAGACGACGTCGAATTTATGGGGCTCGACGACCTTATCGCTTGCAAAAAATCGCTCGGCCGCAAGCAAGATATCGAAGACATCGCCCTGATCGAAAAATATCAAGGCAAACGCTAGCGCCTTGTTCGCTTCTCTGTTCGTGCTATAATTAACAGATATGAATACACAAGAAATCCGCCAAGCTTATTTGCGATTTTTTCAAGATCGCCAACACGAACGTATTAATCGCGCGCCGCTCGTACTTACCGACGACCCGACGACGCTCTTTACTGGCAGCGGCATGCAGCCGCTTTTGCCCTACCTTTTGGGTAAAGATCACCCGGCCGGCACTAAATTAGTCAATAGCCAAACGTGTTTGCGCGCGCAAGATATCGAAGATGTCGGCGACAATCGCCACACCACCTACTTCGAAATGCTCGGTAACTGGAGTATGGGCGAATACTTTAAAAAGCAGCAAATTGAATGGTTTTTTGAATTTTTGACCGAAGTTGTTGGACTTGACCCAAACAAAATTTACGCCACGTGTTTTATTGGCGACGAAGCCAACGGCATTCCGCGCGACGACGAAGCGGCCGAAATTTGGAAAGAAGTATTTGCCAAAAAAGGCATCGACGCAAAAGTGGTCGACCTTGAAACGGCCGAAAATGGCGACAAGCTTGGCATGCAGGGCGGGCGAATTTTCTTTTACAACGACAAAGAGAACTGGTGGAGCCGCGGCGGCGGTATCGCGGATACGCCAATTGGCGACCCATGTGGCCCGGACAGCGAAGTCTTCTACGACTTTGGCGAACAAAACCACGACCCAAGCTTTGGCGAAGCACACCCGGCTAGCGACAGTGGCCGTTTTATGGAAATCGGCAACCAGGTGTTCATGCAATATCGCCGATTGGAAGACGGCAGTTTTGAGCCGCTCGAGCGCAAAAATGTTGACTTTGGCGGTGGCCTAGAACGCATCGCAGCGGCACAAATGGACAGCCCAGATGTGTTTAAGATCAGCTTACTGGCGCCAATTATCGAAAAGATCGAAGAGCTCAGCGGCAAAAAATACGAAAGCAACACTGCTAGCATGCGAGTGATTGCCGACCACTTGCGCGCCGCAACCTTTTTGGCGGTAGACGGCTGCGCGCCGGCCAATAAAGAGCAAGGCTACGTTATGCGCCGTTTGTTGCGCCGTGCAATCCGATTTGCATTCGATTTGGGGCTGGAACAAAACTTCTTTGCGGATATCGTGCCAGTAGTGGCCGATCTGTACGTGAACGATTACCCAGAGGTTGCCGAGCAGCGTGAAGCGATTATCGCGACATTAGTAAAGGAAGAAAAAGTCTTCCGCCAAACACTACGAAAAGGTTTGAAGCAGCTGGAAAAGTTTGCTGCCGATGGCCTTACGGGCGTGGAATTATTTACGCTGTATGACACCTACGGCTTCCCAGTCGAACTTTCGACCGAAGAGGCGTTTAAGCAAGATATTAAACTGTCGGAAAACTGGCGCCAAGAATTTGACGAAAAAATGGCCGAACAGCGCGCCCGCAGCCAAACTGCTGCAAAAGGCACGTTTAAAGGCGGTTTGGGCGGCCAAACGATGGCGCACAAAAAGCTCCACACGGCCAACCACTTGATGTACGCTGCGCTCAAAAAAGTGGTGGGCGAACACGTAACGCAGCACGGTTCAAACATTACCGAAGAACGTTTGCGCTTTGACTTTAACAACGACGGCAAAGTAACGCGCGACCAGCTCGACGAAGTTGAAACGCTTGTAAACCAGTGGATTGAATGGGATTTGCCGGTGAGCTTTAAAGAATATCCAACGGAAGAAGCCTTTAAAATGGGCGCAGTTGGCGCATTTGGCGATCGCTACGGCGACACCGTAAAAGTGTACCAAATGGGTGAAGGCGACAAACGCGTGAGCTTTGAAATTTGCGGCGGCCCACACGTGGATCATACTGGCCAGTTGGCCGAAGACGACAAGGCGTTCAAAATCACCAAAGAAGGTGCGTCGAGCGCAGGCATTCGCCGCGTAAAGGGTATTTTGCAGTAATTTAGCCCTAAAAATTGGCAAAGAAAATACCCCACTTTCGGTGAAGAAAGTGGGGATTTCCATCTTGCGGGGTTGCACGGTGTTATTCGAGAGGGTCAACCGCGAGTATGACAAAGGGATCTTCGCTGCCGAAGTCCTCGATCGAGAAACTCTTCCGATCGCCGCTTCGATAGTCGTACGTTGGCGGCCCTGCAAGGAGGGCTGCAATATCTGCCTTGCTGAGCACTTTTTTCGGCTGCGTTACCCAGCCGCCAGTGGCGTTTAGAACACCTTCGTCCACAAGCCTGTTCCATTCCTGGCGGCTTATGTATAGATACCTGCGGCCGTCCAAGTCGACAGAGGTGTCTACTTCAACGCGGTTGATTCGTACTCCGTAGAAGTCAGAA
>CAMEGH010000005.1 GCA_945916045.1 uncultured Candidatus Saccharibacteria bacterium | reverse complement strand
GCCTTCGTTTTTCATCTCAAACATAATGCTGATGATTTCCGTGCCGTGCTCGTCGGTTTCGCGGTAAATGTAGTCGCCTTTGCTGCCGCTGCTGGCGTCGTTGTCTTTGCTAAAACTCGCGTTTTGAAACGCCGTGGCGCGCAGTTTTTCAAACTCGATTTCACAGTGCTGTTCAAGTGTTTCGCCGACCATTTTGGTGCTTAGGCGCGCTTTCATGTCTTTGTAATACGCGATTATTTCGTCTTTGGTTTTGAGCTCGCTTGCGTACTTGTCGCGCAGCGAACTTTCGAGCAGTTGCTGCTCGGTATCTTTGCTTTTGAGGTCATTTGCCAGCTGGTCGCGCTCTTTTTCGAGCTTGCTCACCACTTCGGCCACCGCCAGCTGCTTTTCGCTCGCCGCCAGTTGCTGCTGGCTTTGCAAAGCGGCTTTGAGCTCGGCAATCTCGGCTTCTTTTTTGGCTACATCAGCTTGGCTCACATTGCGCGCATTTGCCTCAGCCAATTTTGCAGCCGCATCTTTTTCACTTTCCAATGCACGAATCTTTTCCTGCAATTCCTGCTCTTTAAGCTTTGCCTGCAGCGCCCTTTCGCGCTCAAGCGTCTCTTTTTCCCTGCGTAGCGCCTCATTAAACGCATCTTTTTTAATAGAATTCACCACGTTCGTAATCGTCGAACTATCAATATCCGTTTCGTGCAACGTGCGCAAATCAATCACATCACCCTTCGCGCCGTCTTCCTGTAGTACCAGGGTTTGTTCATCTTGGATGGAGACTTTTAGTTTTTTCATAGGACCTCGCTTTTCTCTCCCGTTAGTATACCATGGCGTGCTATACTAAACTTACTATGAACCGTACGGTTCCGCTATGCGTGTACGTTCGGACGAGCCGAACCGCTTGCGCTCCAATCATTACTATAATAAAGGAGCAAACTATGGATAAACGACGCGTCAATGTACGGGGAATTATTTGGCAAGACGGAAAATTACTTGCCGTTAAACATAAAAAAGCGGATGGCAGCGAAGCGAGTTATTGGGCGATTCCTGGCGGCGGATTAGACCCGCGCGAATCGCTGATTGACGGCACCGTGCGCGAACTGGAAGAAGAAACGGGCGTAACCGCAAAAGTAGGCAAGTTACTATTTTTGCAACAATTTGCCGACCCATCGCACAGCCCGCATCGCCACCACGAAGAAGAGCTAGAATTCTTCTACCACATTGAAAATCCTGAGGACTTTACTGCGATCAACCTGAGCGAAACTAGCCACGGCCTTGCAGAGCTTGCGCGCATCGAGTTTATCGACCCGGCAAAGGAACATATTCTACCGAGTTTTCTTCGCACGGTTGCGATTGATGAATATATCACCCACGACCAGCCAATATATTTGCACAACGAACTAAACTAGCAGGCTAAAAACCGCTAAACGTCCAAGGTGTTACGCGCCCACTTCAAAGCCTCTTGCGTGCGAACTCGCGCGCTCACTGCGGCCTCCGTTGGCGTCTCATCACCCCACCACAATTGCCACGACAGCTCCGACGGATTGAGCAACTCCAGTTTATCAGTGTGTCGCAAGACGCCATCCACAAACACGTCGTTTCGTTCGGTGTATACGTGCGTGTAGCCCACTTTTTCAAGCGCCTTCAAACTGGCAATGTTACCCTGAATTACCGCCGATTTTATCCGGTGTAACCCCATCACCTCAAACGCGTACCACGTGCGCGCCTTATGCGCCAACGACGCAATACCCTGGCCCCAATATTCTGGCTTGTTAATTTGAATGCCGCTCGTGGCCTGGTTGGTATGCGAATACGTCACCCCAAGAAGCGTAGTATTGCCGATCAATTCGCGCGTGCCATCCTTCTCAATCCAAATTCCCCACACGATTTGGTCACTCGCTTTGCGCACTTTGTCGTACCATTCGTACTCGTCGTCCTGGACAGGTGCGGTGTGGCGGCTTAAATATTTCGTCACTTTTAACTGCTGCATGCCGGGCGAAATAAATTCCAGCGATTCCTCGCGCGTAAACGGCGCCAAGCTAATCGTGCGCTCGCCATCCGGGATACTCATAATTGCGCCAAATGCCATATAATTCCTTTCTTTTCCTTAAAACAAAACCTCCGCTTGCGTCAGCGGAGGTGGCTAAAAGGTCAAATTAGTATACTGATTGAACGATTATGCTCCGCTACGACGAATAACAGCAAGGTAATTGCCGTTGTTTTTGCCGTGCATGTGCATACGTGCGTTCATGGCTATAGTATAGCATATTTGCGTCGTTTTGACAGAAAATAGGGAAAAGTATGACAATATATTGACATACAGCTTTAAAAATAAACACAAGCTTTTTCTAACAACTTCCCATTCCACCAAAAATACGCTATAGTAAAAACACTATGACAAACAAAGCCTCGACTGTGATTGTCTCGAATCGACTTCCCGTTAGCGTTAAGCGCGGGGAAAAGGGCTTGGAATTTGAAGCCAGTAGCGGCGGCCTTGCTACCGCGATGAGTTCACTAGAAGCGGACAATAAAGTATGGATTGGCTGGCCAGGAATCGACGCCGAAACTCTCAGCGACGAAGAGCGCACCGAAATTACCGAAAAACTGCAAGAGCAAGGCTGCTTCCCCGTTTGGCTGACCGCAAAAGAAGTCGAACTCTACTACGAAGGCTACGCTAACGACACGCTTTGGCCGCTCTTTCACTACTTCCAAAACGTGGCGCAATATTCTGACGATTACTGGGCGGCGTATCAAACTGTCAACGAAAAATTCGCCAAAGCCACCGCCGAAGCTTCACGCGAAGATGCCAAAATTTGGATTCAAGATTACCACTTTTTGCTTTTGCCGCAACTGTTGCGCAGCGAATTGCCAAGTAGCACGATCGGGTTCTTTTTGCACATTCCGTTCCCAAATTTCGAAATTTACCGCCTATTCCCACCGCGCAAAGACCTGCTTGAAGGCTTGCTTGGCGCAGCCGTGATCGGCTTCCACATTTACGATTACACTCAGCACTTTTTGGATAGCTGCCGCCGCCTGCTCGGCTTGCCGTCGTCAAACGGTGTGATCGAATACAGGCAGCGCGCTATTAAAGCCGCCACGTACCCGATTGGGATTGATTACGGCAAATTCCGCTCGCAGCTAGAAACGAAGGACACAAAAGACGCGCTCAAGCAGCTCAAAGAAACTTACGACAAGCAAAAATTGATTCTTTCGGTGGACCGTTTGGATTATTCCAAAGGCATTCCGCAGCGGCTCGAAGCCTTCCGCCTTTTGCTTGAAGCCCACCCAGAATACATTGGCAAAGTAAAACTTTTGATGGTAGCCGTACCGTCGCGCACCGGGGTCGCGGCCTACCAGCAACTGCGCGATGAGATCGAAAAAACCGTCAGTCGAATTAACGGAACGTACGGCACGGTTGACTGGGCGCCGATTTCGTACCAATTCCAAAACCGGCCGTTTAGCGAACTTGTAGCGCTCTATGCCCTAGCAGATGTAATGCTCGTAACGCCAATTCGCGATGGCATGAACCTGGTTGCCAAAGAATACATCGCCAGTAAAAAACGCCGCAATGGTGTGCTAATTTTGAGCGAAATGGCCGGCGCAATCGACGAATTGCCAGAGGCGATTAGTATCAATCCAAACAACACGCAATCGGTAGCAAACGCAATCGACCAAGCGCTTTCGATGCCAGCCCGCGAACAAAAAGAACGACTTTCCGCGATGCGCACGCGCATTAGCAAAGTGACTGTGCAAAATTGGGGCCAAGAATTTATGAACGACCTCAGCGACGCGACCGAGCAGGGCGGAACTTCCCGCCGGCAGCTTACCACCGCGCAGCAGCAACGCGTGGCGACCCTTTTCCAAACTGCCAAACGCCGCTTAATTATTCTTGATTACGACGGCACGCTGCGCGGATTTGTAAAAACCCCGTCGCCACTGGCTGCAACGCCGACCTTGCGCATTTGGCGCGTCCTAAAAGCGCTCACCGACCAGCCAAACACCACCGTCGCAATCGTTAGTGGCCGCACCAAACGCGCACTTTCGAGCTGGTTTGTCGGCTTGCCGCTCGTACTTGCCGCCGAACACGGTGCCTGGCGACGCTACGGCAAAAAATGGCAAAAAACCGACAGCGACTTCAAAAAAGACAAGAAGCGCATTCGCGAAGTTATGCAAAAATATTCCGACCGCACCAAAGGCGCCGAAATTGAGGAAAAAGATCACGCGCTTGTGTGGCACTACACCAATGTCGAACCAGAAATTGCCTTCCGCCGCGCCAGCGAACTCCGCCAAGAACTTGCCGAATTGCTCGCCGAAGAAGATATTTCTGTGCACGAAGGCCGCAACATTGTTGAGGTAAAGCCAAGCTCTATCACCAAAGGTATGGTCGTGCGCGAGCTCTGCCGCGAATATCCAGCCGACTTTATTTTGTGCGCCGGCGACGATTATACCGACGAAGATATGTTCCGCGAACTGCGCGACAACCCCGACGCCACCACTATAAAAGTAGGGCAAAACAGCGACACCATGGCGCAACACACCGTACAAAAGCCGGTCAACGTACTAAAACTGCTCGAAGAAATTACCCCAAGCGGTTCACTCCCGGCATTTACCGAACTACCAAGGAAAATTCCAAAAGTTCCAGGGAAATTGAAGCGTTGGCTGCAGCGGAAGAAGTAAGTTCTATTCTTCTACAGGTCCGATCACGACGTCCCTGCCGTCAATCAGCGGCAAGGCAACTTCGCTTGGAGTGCCATGTTCAAAATCAGCATTATCGCCTGCCGCTATGCTTACTCTATACCCATTCGCTTTTCGTGCGTAATACGTAAGCCCGCCTTGATCACCCCGCTCCGCCCATGCATAACTCCGGATGTAGCCATCTTCATCCGTGATAATAATTGGGCTGTTAACGATAATCTCGCCCTGCTCATCGAGATCATAAAACCTGCTATTCATATACCGCTGCACCTCGCCGCCCTGTTCAAGGGTGCGCAACAGTAAATTACTATAGGTGATGTATTCATTTGGATTTTCAGGATCCGCGATAAACTCAGCCTCATCGTCGCCAGGTTCAATTTCACGCATCATATCAGTTTGGCGTTCAAGCGATTCTCGTACCCCAGGAGTAACCACCTCAAGCTGGTCAAGTAATATTTCTTGTTTTTGGTGCATTGGCGATCCAAAGTCACGGTCACCTTCGCGGATAATGCCTCGGCGTTGCAACGTATATTCCAGTAGTTCTGCTCGGTCTTCGTCCAAATCTGTTGCAGAATATACTGTGGCAAAATGCCGACCTTCTGTCGCCATATAATCACTCGACTGTATCTTGTCAGCATTTCCGTACAAGTGCCCAGAAACCTTCGCAAGCTCCTCGTTCACCCGCTCCGCGTCAGGACTACAGAAGATTTTTGCGTCAATCGCATGAACCACTTCATGCATCACTACACTACGAAGATCAAACGCATCGCTGCTTACGCGCACTTCGTTCTCCAGGCGATTATACGTTCCGTCTATAAAAGTGGCATCCCCTTTTACAATGCCTCCGACGATATCAAGATTTTGTAAATCCACTTCATGAATAAGTTCGGGCGGCAGTTGCGCAAGCGCATACGAAACTTCGCGCATCGCACCACTTTCTTCCAGCTCTACCGAATCGGCCGCCAGATACTCATATATCGTCTTCTCTGGCTGATAATCTTCTTCATTCACCGTCACCGGCACATTGTACACGTCTCCAAGGTAGTCACGCAGCTCATCTTGGCTTTGTAATTCTGTAATATCATTCCATATTTCATCTTGCTGATCGTCATCGTACGGAGTGATTTCACTCTGCGTATACCACGCACATTTAGCCGCCTGCTGCTCACCTTCAGTCATATACGCATCCTTAGAGGTCGTCATGAGTGCAACTACCGCCAGGCTGCACGCCACTATGCGTCTGTCGTCAAACTCGTACTTCTGTTTCACCTTCTCTGCGTTCATAATTTTATTATAACATAAACTTGTTTAAATGCAATAATCTGGCCTTTCTCGAACATTTTTAGTGCGTTATACTAGATACATGACAAAGATTGAATTTTATTTTGACCCCTGCTGCCCGTTTTGTTGGATTACCAGCCGGTGGCTTTTGCAAGTAGCTGCGCACCGCGAAATCGACATCACATGGCGGCAATTTAGCCTGGCGCTTAAAAACGACGAGCTCGCTCCAAATAGCGACGAAGCCGAGCATGCCAGCATTCACCGCGACGCGCACCGCGTCCAGCGCGTGATTCGCCAGGCCGCGCAACAACATAGCGCATCGCTCATCGACCTTTATTCAGAATTTGGCATTCGCTACCATATTATGGAACAAGGTTTGAATAATACAACGATCGCCGATGTTTTGCAAAAATTACAGCTACCCGCCGAACTTTTAGCTGCCGCAGACGACGATACGCTCGATACAGAACTGCAAGCAGAACTAGAAAGTGCAGTCGATGTTGCCGGCAATGATATTGGCGTGCCGACCATCGTTTTCACTAATAAAAAAGGTGAAAAGATGGGTTATTTTGGCCCGGTACTAAATGAGTTGCCCGAGCTTGAAGAATCACTGGCGATTTGGGATGGGCTTGAAAAACTGGCGACGGTGAGTAGTTTTTACGAACTAAAACGCGCTCGTTCTGACGGACCAAACGTTTTTAGCGCTGCAAAGTGCTAGCGCAGCTTCTCAATTTCGCGCGTCAGTTCGGCAATCTTTGCCCACGAACTGCCATCGGTCATGACACTGAGCGCATAGGTGCCACTTGGGCTGTACACGATCGCCGCGTCGTGCAACAATCCGTTCAAAAACCCTACTTTGTCGGCAACTTGGCCAGTGGCGCCGGCTGGCACACCTTGGCGAAATTCGTTGCGTTTTAGTGCGTCAATCAGGCGATTTTGGCTCGATTGGTTGAGGCTAATCTGTCCCGTTGCGAGCGACGCCATAAAGGTACTCAAATCGCCCGCTGTGGTTTTGTAGCTTTCCGTGTCCAAAAATGTGGTGTTTTGACTGACGATCGATTGCGCGTCCACCGTTAGCGGTCGGTAGCCAATTTTTGCCACCAACGCTTCGGCGCACGGGTTGTCGGATTTAACAATCATGTCGTCGAAACATTTTGCCAAATCGCGCCCGCCGGCAATCTGGTCGCTCCACTTCATTTCGCCCGATTCGACACGCTTTAAGGCGGAATACGCCACGTACAATTTGTAGGTGCTGGCCGTGGTAAATTTGCGCGTGTCTTGATATCCTGCGCGTCGGCGTTTGCCATCGAGCTCAATCAACGACGCGCCGTACACACCGTCATTATCTTCAGCAAAATGCTGCATCAACGCCGACAAACCGCGGTCGCTGCTGCTGTACTGGCGTGTGTATTCTTCGCGCGGCGCAACTTGGCGTGTAGCAGCTTCGATTTTGTCGGTTTTGCCAAGCAAGTAATTGTGCAGTTCATCAAGCGTTTTGCCCGCTTCAAACGCTCGCCCGGTTGCGCCGTTTTCGCGCGATACTTCCACAAAATCACGCGTCACAATCTTGCTGACACCGGCCGGCGTATTGAGCGGTTCGGCCAACTGCTCGTTCAAAAATTCACCCGCCGCTTCGCTAAAATTCACTTGCAGTGTATTTTCTTCGGTCGAAAATTCTAACCAACTACGCACGTCATCAGCCGCGACATCAAGCGCGCCGCCATCATACGCTACCTGAACGCCACCTTCGAGCGCCTGGTTCATCGCGTCAACCAACGGCTGCACGTCATCTTCTTGCAGCTCGGCAGGAATTTCTTCCATTGCAATGCGCACCTCGGTATTTTGCGCCAGCACCGGCTCTGCGCTCGTAAGCGCCGCGCGCACTTCATCTTCTTCGCACGTGCCGCCATTTTCGGCAGGAACAGTGCGAATTTCGCCCTCGGCAACTTCAGCTGTTGCGTTGATCGGCGCAATTTGGCAACTTCCGCCTAATTCGTCTTCCATATATTCATCGATTTTTGCGTCATCGTAGTGGTAACTTGGCGCGACATCAGCATTATTTACCGCGTGCAGCCAAAAAATCGAGGTCGGCACCAAGCGCCAATACCACGCATAATTTACAGCTTCAATCGCCGGCTCGTAACCTGCCGAAATTCCCAAATCCCCAGCGGTTGGGCTATACTGCGCCTGTGTTCGTTCGCCAAATGCAATTTGCACATCACTGGCGGCATTTTGGTGCGCCAATTCCCACGCGGCGTCCTGTTTTTGCCAGCCGCCAACCGCCAACGTATCAATCGTTTGAAACGGCACAACGCGGCCATACGGATACAAAAGCTGCACCAAAAGCAGTGCGCCCACAACGCCAATTGGCACCCAAAGATACACTTTTTTGCGGTGCGTTTTCCACCACTGCCGCAACTGATTTCCCCTCCGAGATCCTTTTTTCATCCCTTCCATTATACCACTTATGTTTGGCGCGCAAAAATTACTAGCAAAGCCCCGCAAATTCTGTTATACTAGGCGATGAAATAGTGTTCTCCCTTCGCGCGGACGTGGCGGAATTGGTAGACGCGCTAGCTTGAGGGGCTAGTGGCCGCAAGGCCGTGGAGGTTCAAGTCCTCTCGTCCGCACCATATTAGAACATATTGTTTAAATCAGGTCAAATTGGCCTGATTTTTATATACGGCCCATATAGATCAGCGGGTAGAGTATTACACGACATACCACGAAAAACTTAGCTATAGCACTGCAAGATAGCGCCAGAGATTCATCCAAAAAATGAAGTTTCACCTTTGGAATTTCAAAAGAGAAGTACCTATTGCGTTAGATCGATGAGCATCTTAGCAAGTTGTGCCTTTGGCGTCAGCCCGACGAGTCGTTTGACCTCCCTGCCATTGGCAAACACTGGCATATTCGGAATGCTCCGGACGCCATATTCAGCGGCAAGCATTTGCGCCTCGACGGTGTCGGGTCGGTCTTCGATATCTATTTTGACGACATCGGCGATGCTGTCGAGGTCCTTGCCGATAGCCTCGAGATGCGGCGTCATGGCGACGCATGGCGGACACCAGCTCGCCCAAAAGTCGACGAGAACGAGCTTGGAGTTGTCGAGAACTTTTTCTTTGAATTCCTGCTTGGTTGATATATTGTAAAGTGCCATATGGTACCTCCTGTTATGTAATATGTCGCGGCGTTAACCGTGTTCTACTGAGCAGTAGCGAGCTAATCACCACTGATACTGAACTAAACGCCATAGCGAGGCCTGCCAGCTCAGGGCTAAGCGTCAGCCCTGCCCAAACGAACATGCCAGCAGCAATCGGTATGCCGATGACATTGTAAATGAACGCCCAAAACAGATTGATCTTGATGCGACCAAAGGTTTTTTGGCTGAGTGCGAGCGATGTTACGACGTCTTGTAGATTGCTCTTCACCAGCACAATCCCGCCAGACTCGATCGCAATATCAGTGCCTGAACCCATGGCGATACCGAGGTTAGCGGCCGCGAGGGCTGGTGCGTCGTTGATGCCATCACCAACAAACGCCACCTTGCCGTGCTGCTGTAGCGATTTCACATGGTCGGCCTTATCGCTTGGTAGCACTTCGGCGATGACTTCGTCGATACCAACGTGGTCGGCAATTGCTCGTGCGACTCGCTCGTTGTCGCCTGTAATCATGACGGTGCGCAGGCCGCGTTTTTTAAGGGCGGCGATCGCCGCAGCTGACGTTTCTTTTGGTGCGTCTTGAATGGCGATGAGGCCGACGGCTTTGTTGTCACTACCAACGATGACAACTGTCTTCGCCTCGTCCTGCAGGCGTTGCATTTCTTTTTCTAGCTTCGTATCAAGGTTTGTATCAAGCAGCTTCGTATTGCCAATGAAAGCCTGCTTGCCAGCGACAAGCGCCGTGACACCTTTACCCTCAATAGCCGTAAACTTTGTTACCGCTTTAGCCTTGATACCAAGACTCTCGGCTTTTTCTAAGATAGCCGCGGCCAGTGGATGCTCCGACGAGTGTTCGAGCGCAGCAGCCAGTTCTAGCACCGTCTTTTTGTCACCGACAACATCAGTGACGACAGGCTTGCCGAGCGTAATCGTACCAGTTTTGTCGAATACAACTGTCTGAATATCATTGGCCGCCTCAAGCACTTCGCCGCTTTTGATGAGTATACCGAGTTTTGCACCACGACCTGTGCCAACCATCAGCGCGGTTGGCGTCGCTAGCCCCAGCGCACAGGGACAGGCGATAATCAGCACGGCAACAGCATACATCAGCGCTGCCACAATATCTGCGCCGAAGACCACTGACCATACAACAAACGTCAGCACGGCGACGATGAGTACGACAGGCACGAAGATATGAGATATTTTATCAACCGTCTTTTGGATCGGCGCGCGGCTGACTTGAGCGCGCTTGACCATATCAACAATTTGCGCCAGCAGTGTATCGCTGCCGACTTTCGTAGCCTTGAACATAAACGTGCCAGTTTTGTTAATGGTCGAGCCGATAACTCCGTCGCCAGCCTTTTTCGTGACCGGCATACTTTCGCCCGTCACCACCGCTTCGTCAATCGTCGATGAACCCTCCGTAATCACACCGTCAACTGCGATTTTTTGCCCTGGCTTAACGCGCAGAATGTCACCAACGACAACCTCGGAGAGCGGCACGCGAACCAGCTTACCCCTTCTCATGACTTCGGCATCTTTTGCCTGTAAACCAAGTAGTTTTTCAATTGCGCTATTGGCGCGACCTTTCATAGTCTCCTCGAGTACCTGTCCCAGCAAAATAAACGTTATTACAAACGCCGCCACTTCAAAAAACACTGGCCGATGGTTGAGCATGGCGTAGATGCTATACACATACGCCGTACTTGTACCAATCGCAATCAGCGTGTCCATATTGGCACTATGATTTTTGAACGCCGCCCATGCCGTGCGGATGAACGGCCAGGCTGCCACCGCCATAACGGCCGTTGTGAGCAAAAACATCGTCCAGGCGTGCCCAGGCAGGCCGATGCCGAGTAGCGGCCGCGTCACCATCTCGATCAGCATCGGTGCCGAAACAATCGCCGAAAATATAAAGCGTTGCTTAGTCGTCATTATTTAATCACCACCTTTCCGTGGAACATGTTCATACCACAGGCGTACTGGTACTCGCCAGCTTTGCTCGTATCAATTTCGATCGGATATTGCTCGTTGACTGGCAATTCTTCGTTGATACCAAAATCTGGGAAGACAACGTGCGAAAAACAGCCCGACGGGTCTTTGCGGTCAAACACAATTTGTGCTGGCACGCCTTGCTTGAATACGACAGTGTTTGGTGTGTAGCCGCCGTTTACGGTTACCGTTACTTCTTGGTTGTCTGTGCCAGACATATTTGCCTCCGTTTCGCTAGATTCTCGCTTACCAAAAAACCACCACACGATAAGCCCAATGAGCAATGCCGCGCCAATGATAACTAAACTGTTTTCCATACTTCCCTCTATTTCTTTCGCTTTAGTTTGTAGACTTTAAGGATTTCATCGGTCGCTTTTTCCTCTTCGCCACTCTTCACTTGTTGTATCACGTGCGTGCTCAAGTGGTTTTCGAGCAGCAGGTCTTCTACCCCCGAAAGCGCCTCTTTAATCGCCGAGGCTTGGGTGATAATGTCGATACAATACGTGTCATCTTCAATCATTTTTTGCAGCCCCCGCACCTGGCCTTCGATTATTTTGAGGCGGCGGGTGGCTTTGTCTTTGTAGGCTTGCTTCATGCGTGTATGATACCCCCTGGGGGTATTTTCTGTCAAGTCAACTCCATCACAAAAAGTGCCAACAAGCACCCTCGCACACACAGCTAAAAAAGAATAAACCCCCGAAAATCGGGGGGTTATCCGTACAAATTACCGGCCAAATTGCGGCGGAGCGGTGCCTCGTGGGCGCTTGTGCTCAAACCGGGATCCGAGCCTTGAGCGCCTTGCCCATTCTGCCTTCAAAATCCCTTCCAACTTCTTGAGCCGTTGCTCGGTGTGCCGATTTTGCCGTAAGACAGGTCGAGCTTTGCTGTTTTTGCGTGGCATGATCGTACCTCTCGTTGCTATTGTGCGGACAGATATATTATAATACGCTTTTGCGTTATAAGCAAATATTCACTCTGCGACAACCGTCTCAGAAAATTACGGCGTCTTAAATACCATTCCGCTACGCACCGTCCAATCAACCACATTTCTATAGCGATCCGTTTCAGAAACATACGTCGCCCCGCCATCAACCGAGGTTGCGCGCCCCGTTGTAATATACGGCACCGCCGATTGATACAAGCCGATTGCCGGCGCTTCAGCGTACCAGCGCTCCAAAAAGCTCTCATATTTGGCTTTGCGTAGCGATTCATCACGCGAAGCCCGCGCACTTGCCAGCGCGTCGTCACCAATATCATCACTAAAACCGGTAAAATTCAACCCGCGCGCCGATGCCTGCGACGAATGCCAATAGGCGTAAATATCCGGGTCCGCACCAATGGTCAATTCGTGTAACAATACGTCAAAATTACGCGGGCGCAAAATCGATCCCACAAAATTTTGCGATGGGTCGGATGCGTCAATTGACTGCGTTTGCACGCGCACGCCAAGCTCGCCCCACTGGCGCACAAGCTCGTTCGCGATACCTTCGTAATCGGTATTTTTAAGATACACTAAGCGTATTTCAAGCGGCGTGCCGTCTTTGGTGCGCACGTTGTCGCTGCCAAGTTTCCAGTCAGCTTCGTCGAGCAACTTTTTGGCCGTTTCAAGATTATAGCCCGGTTTTTGCGCCGTCGTTTCAACCTGACCTTCAATAAACGGCCCGTCAAGGCGCTTGGTTTTCCACGGCAATACCTCGAGCGCGGTATCAACATTTGTGCCAAGCTGCAGCGCTTTTCGCACCGCCCGCTCTTTTAGCAGCTCTGATTTTGTGTTTAGCAACGTGTACACGCCCGCGCGCACCGGCAACGATTGTACGTGGAAACGGCGGTTATCTTCGAACGAATGAACCGATTCAAGCGCAATACCGCTCGCCGCGTTAATTGCATGCGTGCGCAACCCTTCAGCCAAACTCTCTTTGCTTTCGTAGGCGTGCAATTGCAAACGATCGAGCTTTACCACGCCGCCATAATACGCCGTATTTTGCCGAAGATGCGCCACGCTGTGTGTTTCGGCGCCTTGTACTTGCTGAATAAACCTAAATGTAAACGGACCGCTACCGACCGGCTCGCTACTGAACGAATGTTCGCGCAACATTCCCGGCGACACACCCTTTAAAATATGGCTTGGCAACACCGCAAAAGTCAGCGCGTGCGGAAACGGCGCATACGCCGACGACAGCGTAAAAGCAACGCTTTCGGCGTTAGCTTTTTCGACTTCGATATTGCTCCAGCTGGCGGCAAGCGGCGAACCGGTGGCCGCGTCTTTCATGAGCTCTACGGTATAAATCACGTCATCCACCGTAACCGGATTGCCGTCGTGCCACAACGCGTCGTCGCGCACGGTGACGGTGTAGGTTTTGCCGTCTTCGCTGACTTTGTAGCCGGTTGCCAAATCGGCGCTCAATTCGCCTGATTCGTCGTAATTAAATAAGCTCGAAAACAACAAACGCCCCGCCGATTGCTCGGCCTGGGTTGATGCAAACAACGGATTCAGCGTATCAATCCGCCCATGCAGCCCTTCGGCGTACGTACCGCCGCGAATGCTCGACGCTTCGGAATACACGCCGCGTGCCAAAATAGATTGCGCAATCACCGCAATAATCAAAATTCCCACTGCAATCAGCCAAATGCCAATACTACTGCGCACTTCGCGCGCATCTTTCCAGCGCTGCACGACAAATTCGTGCGCATGCTTGGTCGAAGCAACCCCAACGCCACGCGCAGAGCTGGCGATCTTCTTATGAATTCGCGCGTATTCGAAACGATTCCAAGATCCGCCAGACTTCGCCATACACTAGAGTCCAATCGATGGAAGTAACATGCCTGCCAAGATCGAAACAACAAATACCACGGCCATAATAATCGTGAATTCAAAAAGGTTTTTGTCGAGCCCACGGCGCGTTGTATAAAGTTCGCCCGATGCACCAAATCCCGCGCCAAGTGTCGCCCCGCGCTGTTGCAGCAAAATCGCCAATACCATCAAAATTGCCGAGCCCACCGTCACTACCTGTAAAATTGTATCCATTTCTATCGCTCCTCTTTTTCTAGCGCCTTCAATTCAAGCGCTGCACTTACTATATAGTTTATCAAACTTAGTAGCATTCCGGCAAAAATTGAATTCAAAAACGTCATTTCTAGCTGTGGCGTCATTTGCAGCGTTAGCCACACCATAAATCCGTTCACAATAAACACAAACAACCCGAGCGTTAAAAGGATTGCCGGCAGCGACAAAATCACAATCAACGGGCGCACAATACTATTAAGAATCGAGAAAATAAACCCGGCCAGCAAGAAAATTCCGTAACTCGCGTCAATCGCTTCGGTCGCAATATCCGTGCCTAAAAGCCGCACCGCAATCCACAACCCAAATGAATTGAGAATCCAGCGCAAAACAAAAACGGCAAATTGTTGCTTCATCATCACGCTGATTATAGCACAACTGGAATCTGCGCGCTGAGATTTTTGCGGCCGTTTGCGGTAATTAAAATGTCATCTTCGATACGCACACCAATCCCCTCTTCGGGAATATAAATGCCCGGTTCAACCGTTAGTACCATGTTGGGCGCAAATTCTTGCGGTGCACCGAGCGAATCATGCACGTCCAATCCAAGGCCATG
>CAMEGH010000004.1 GCA_945916045.1 uncultured Candidatus Saccharibacteria bacterium | reverse complement strand
CTTCGTTTTCAAGATCAAGCACTTTACTACTTACCTCGCGTGCGGCTAGCTTTTTGCGCACAATATCCAGCACGGCATCAACCTGCCATTCGTTGCTGCCAACCACCCTAATACCCTCTTTGTCTTTCAGCCATTCAATGCTGGCGGGCGTGCCCTTGAAGTCGTAGCGGCTGGCGATTTCCTTCTCGGCCTGCTGAAACACGTTATTCATTTCTGCTTTGTCGTAATCTGATACGATGTCGAAACTAAAGTTTGCCATGTGAATCTCCTTTTGGATAGTATATCAGTTATGCGGTGTTGAGTAAAAAGTACACCACAGTAGCACGTTTGCTTTATCAGTATGTGCTAGCGCAAAAAACATATCAATGGTATACTAAGTGAGATCAGAGGCATAAAACATGCCCTTGTGCCAGGTAGAAATTCTCTTAATGCGTACAAAAGGTCGATCTGACAGATAGATAATTAAGGAGATTCCAAAAAATGGCACAAAATCTTTTCGTAACGAGCCTTGCGTATGCAAGTGCAGACGACAGCGTAAAAGCATTTTTCGAGCAAATTGGCGAAGTAAAGTCTGCCCGTGTAATTACTGACCGCGAAACCGGTCGTTCACGTGGCTTTGCATTCGTTGAATTTACCGATGAAGCAAACAACCAAAAAGCAATCGACCAACTTGATGGTCAAGAGCTTGATGGTCGCGCGATCAAAGTTGTGTTGGCGAAACCAAAAGAAGACCGCCCGCAGCGTCGCGACGACAACGGCGGCAGCTTCCGTCAGCGTAGCTGGTAGTTCGTTCAACTGAATAGAAATCACCTCATTCGTGAGGTGATTTTTTGTTACGCAAAGAAAAACCGCCCTTTCAAGGCGGTGAATAATCTTATGGAGCCACCTTCGAGACTTGAACTCGAGACCCCTTCCTTACCATGGAAGTGCTCTACCACTGAGCTAAGGCGGCGCAACTAATTACAATATAGCACGCGAATGCTTTATAGTATTATAGCATATCATTTTTGTAAATCTAGCCGCCTATGTAGGTTTTCAACATTATTCTTTCGTTTTTGCGTGAACGTTTGCATTATTTATCTCCGTCAATCGTCGGCAAAACAACCGCAATATGCTCATCCGTTTTGCGCTCGTTTTCAGGCGTTTTTGGCACCGAACTGCCACGGCTTGCGCGCATTACTGCCCAAATAATCACCAAACAAACAACGAACGCCATAAATTCCATACTGTTATTGTAGGTGGTACACTAAAAGTATGCAAATGCTCGACAAATCAGCGGCAGAATCGATCGCAAAAGCACTTAAGCTCAACAAAAATATGCAAAAACGCCTTGTGGCGCCCGTTTGCAGAAAGTTGATACTGGCGGAGGACGAAGGACTTGTTCGCTATCATCAGCTCGTTAAGCGACTGTAGATTTGGACAAAGCCGCGCGTGTATTGCATATGCGTGGCCTTTTCTTTTGCTTATAATTTTATGCGTTACAAAAAGCGGCTATTTTTTGGCCGCTTTTTTCTTGGTAGTTGCCGGTTTGGCAGGTTCTGCTGCGATTTTCTCGGCAGCTTTATCTGCGCCAAGTTTAAGTAACACGAACGACTGCAATAGCGCCCACGCCACCGAGTTCACAAAAAACATCGCGACCGCCAAAATTGCCACCAGCAAGATTTTCTGGCCCAAATCATAATTTACGAGCCCGACAATTCCTGCCGCCAATACAAGGCTTAGAGCCGCAAATACGTACGTGTGCTGCAGCTTTTCGCGACCATCGGTAGTAGTGCTCCATTCGTTAAGTGCTTTTTTGATAACTTCAATCATAGTTTTACTATAGCACTATTTTAAAAATAAGTCAATATCTTTGGCTCAGTCATTTCAATCTGTAGAAAGATATTGCGTTTTGCGCGTGCGGTTGCTATAATGAAAAGCGTGTTACGCCGCTTTAGCTCAGCTGGTTAGAGCAACTGTTTTGTAAACAGTAGGTCCACGGTTCGAATCCGTGAAGCGGCTCCACATTTATGAATCATTACGCGCTGGAATCGTGTAGTGGCAATCACAGGAGACTGTAAATCTCCCGCCGTATGGCTTCGTAGGTTCGAGTCCTACTTCCAGCACCAGAGTTAGCGCCCCTTTTGACAAGGGGTTTTAACTTTTTAGAATACAAATTAAGTTTTGTGGCGAGCTACATCACCTTACGTGAACGCTTTTTCGTCAGCTGTACTTTCTTTTGTGGCGTAGCCGAACTTGCCACAACTTTTGCAGGGCGCGGCGCAAGCATTGCTTCGACTTCTTCGCGCAAATGCTCGGCCTTTTCCGGCTGACCGGCGGTTTCGTAGGCGTCTGCCAAAATACGCAAAACTTGCGGCGTTTTTTCGAGCGTGAGGGCGTACTCAAGCGATTCGAGCATCTTTTTGTGACGACCAAGCTTTTCCTGCACCTTGGCGTACGCAATGTGGCGCGAGGCAACTTCTGGGCCGAGCTCAATCGCCTGCTTGAACGCAAGCTCTGCCTTGGTATATTTTTTGGTTTCAAGATAAATCAAGCCGACGTTATGCAAGCTGCTGGCACTAAGTTCCAGGCTTTGGGCAATTTCAAAACAAGAGATCGCGTCGTCATACGCCTGCTGCTTGGCATACAAAATTCCCAAACGGTTATACGCGGTGGCGTTGCGCTCATCCACGCGCAAAATTGTGAGCAGCGCTTTTTCGGCGCGAAGGTATTTTTGGTCTTTAAGCGATTCTTGCGCAATCTGCCAAAGTTTGTCTAATTTGTCGGCAAATTTAAGTGTCGATTCTGATGCGACCTCTGTAATTGTCTGCCGATGAAACAGCACAATTCCGCCAATAATTAGTAAAATAAATAACCCAAACATCGAATCTATTATACCACAGTTTTTAGCAGCCAAAGCCGAACATTACCGTTTTTGCGAATTGCGTCGTCGGCTTCAAGCAGGCGTTTTACTTGTTGTTGCAGGTTTGGCGAATGATTAGAACGCAACATAAAATTGCCAAATGCAAGCGAGGCGCGTAAAAGTTCCAGCGCTTTATCGCGCGAATCTTTAACGCCAGAAATCACCGTCAATCGTTGATATTTTTTTGCGCCAAAAAAGATTTTTGCCTGTTCAAACAATTCTGATTGCGCGGCAAAGTACTTTTCATCGGTAGCGAGTTTGTTCATTTCTGCTTGATTATCGCCCGCCATGAACGCGATTTTTGCGCGTTTTTCTGCCGGAATTTCGATTGCGTTTGCGCTATTTGCGTTTATGCGCTGGCAGCGCGACAGAATTGTTACCGAGAGCTGCTCGGGCGCTGGCGTCACCAACAGCAAGTGCAAATTTTCGCGTGGCTCTTCTAGTAGTTTTAGCAGCGCATTTTGTGCGCCAATTTGCATTTTGGCGGCGTCAGCAATAATTACCAGTGTGCGGGTGCCTTTTTTAGCGGTGCGCACAAGTTCGCGTAACATACGAATGTCATCAACAAAAATACCAACGGTCGTGCCGTTTTCTTTCTTATGCTCCAGCAGCTCAATTACATGATCGTTTTTTTCGGTCGCAAACGAACGGCCAATTTCGGCTAAATCCTGGCCTCGTTCTGCCGCCACAATCAGCGATTGAGGCAGATATTTCACGCTAACTGTTCCTGAAAGCTTGGCGGCAATGGCGCTTCAAACACCTTACGAACGCCGCCTGGCAGCGTTAGTTCAAGCCGGCTAGCGTGCAAATACATGCGGTCGGCGGCTTCCGTCCCGTAGACGCGATCGCCCAAAATTGGCACGCCAATATGTTGCGTATGCACGCGCAATTGGTGGGTGCGCCCAGTTTTTGGCCGCAATTGCAGTAAAGTGTGCGCGTCGTTTCCACTCAATACGGTGTAGGCAGTTTGCGCTTCCTTCCCTTTCACGCCAGGGCGGAAGGTGCTTGGCGCGGAAGGATTTCGCTCAATCGGTACGTCGATCAGCGCTTCGTTTTGCGCTGGGCGGCCGCTCACGATAGCCATGTATTCTTTTTTCACGCTGCGGTTGGTAAATTGGCGCTGCACCATCGATGCGGTTTCGTCGTTTTTTACCATTAGCAGCACGCCGCTCGTGTCGCGATCAAGCCGGTGCACAATGCCCGGGCGATTTGTTTCGGCCTTATAACTTGTTTTTGGCTTAATAATATCTGCTGCGGTAAACTCTTCGGCAATGGCACCTTTAGCGTGCGTTAACATGCCGGCAGGTTTGTTAACCACCAGCACATTTTCGTCTTCAAAAATAACGTCGTACGGCAAAGTGGTTCGTTCCGGTGCGATTTCTTCGAGCGTAATTTCATCAGCCGGATGCACTAGCTGTTTTGGGCTGGTTTGCACGGCGCCATTCACCCGCACTTCTCCGCGTTTAATGAGCTTTTGGTACGTGCTGCGCGATTTTTCGCCAAAGCGCTCCACCATTGCAACGTCCAGGCGCGTACCGGTTGCTTTGGTGTCCACCAGCAAATAGCCTTCTTTGCCGCGCCACGGCATGGCGTAGGTCAAAAAACCATCGCCGTTTGGGTTTTCTAGCAGCTGATATTCGTGCGGAATTCCCTGCTCGACCACTTGCTCCATAATGTACGGCACGTCGTCTTCGGCGGCGCTGTCGATCAGCATAGCGTACTTCTTTTTGTTGAACGTAAAGCGAATAAGCACGTTTTTTTCGTGCGGTTTTGATTTTTCAATGCGTTCAATTTGCCGCGGCATGGTTTGGTCGTCAGCTAAATAAAACAGGCGCAAAAAGGTTAAAATATCAGACGAATCGTACTTCATTATCGGCGCAATCCTACGGCTTTTTGCACACGAAGCAACGTTTCGTTGGCGGTTTTAGCCATCTTGGCTTCAGAATCTTGCAGTTTTGCGAGCAGTTCTTCATCAGAAATAGCGTTATAACGCGTCTGGAAGTCAGTCAAAAAGCGCTCTACTTCATCGGCAACGGCTTTTTTGAAATCGCCGTAACGTTCAGTACCAACCCACTGTTCGTTAACTTCTGCTTGCGGCGTGCCAGAAAGCAAACTGAGCATTTGTAGCAAGCTGGTAATGCCCGGCTGTGTTTGCCAACTAAAATTTACCACGCCAACATTATCGGTGGTGGCGCTCATGATTTTCTTGCGCGCTTTTGCCGGGTCATCATTTAGGCTAATCTTCGATTTTTCTTCTGGCGAACTCTTACTCATCTTCTTTTCTGGGTGCGTAAGGCTACGAATACGCAGGCCATTATCACGCTGAATAAATTTCGTTTGTTCGGCAGTGGCGTGCGGCACAGTAAAGATTTCGCCAAATTTATTATTGATACGCGTCGCAATGTCGCGAGTGATCTCCAGATGCTGGAATTGATCTTCGCCCACTGGCACGTACGCTGCGTTGTAGAGCAAAATATCTGCTGCCATCAACACTGGATAGTTCATCAACCCCATCGTTACGCTGGCAGAATGCTCGGCCGATTTATCTTTAAACTGCGTCATGCGCTGCATTTCACCTACATAGGTAAAGCAGTCTAAAATCCAGGTCATTTCGCTGTGCGCTGGAATGTAGCTTTGGCGGTACAAAAACGTGTCCGGGTCGTTCAAATCAAGTCCGGCGGCCACAAAATATTTTAAGTTGTGCAAGGTCTTTTCGTAGAGTGAACCGTGATCGATTGGCGTGGTAAAGCTATGCAAATCCGGCACGAACATGTTGATTTGGTACTGGCCGGCGTACTTTTTTTGCATGTCGACCATCGGCACAAATGCGCCCAAAAAATTCCCGAGGGTCGGCTCTTCGTTGGCGCGCACGCCCGTTAAGATTACTTGTTTTGTCATATTACTCTATTATACCATTATTTCATCTGTTCGGAAATCTGATCGAGTGCTTCGATGATTGGTTTTACGAACGCGCGGCGAACTTCGTGCCCAGCGATAATCGATTTAATACTAATGTTAGTATTTTCGCGCGCCAGATATTTAAAATTCTTTGGCACCACAAATGGATCAAGCGTACCGTAAATAATTTTTACCGGAATTTTTAGCTTTTGAATATCCCTAAAGGTTGACTGGCGCATAATGCCCGTTTGCAGCGCGGTCACATACGGCACGACCGTTTCTTTGGTAATACTGAAAGTTTCTGGCGCCAAATGCACCCGAGTGGCACGGCGAGCCAGCGCAATGTAACGGTCGGGTTTTTGCTGCAATTCTTTGACGGCGGTCGTGTAAATGCGCCGCAGCATTCGTTCGGCGCGCGGGGTCATTTCGGGAAGTTCATCGTGCGGACGATAAATTGGCGGGCCACACAGCACCAATCCGCCAATAAAAATTGGGTAGCGCTTCGCAAGTTCGGTGGCAATGAGCGCGCCCATCGAATGGCCAACAATAATAACGCGCGTGGTGATGCGCATACGCAGCAACGTTGCCGCAATCGAGCGCGCTTGCAGACGCAAATTGTACGACACGTTCGTTGGTTTTGGCGAATTGCCAAACCCCAGCAAATCAATCGCAATAATACGCGCATCAAGTGGCATTTTATCACGCAAAATTTCCCAGCCAGCCGCCGAATTTCCAATGCCGTGCAGCATCACAATCGTCACTTTTGGGCGCCGCACACGAATATCCACCGGGGCATTTAAAAGCCTCGGCAGGTCCATCTCGTTCAATTTGCTGCGGATATTTTCCATATAACTAGTATAGCGCGTTCGTTTGTAAAGTGAAAAGCCCGCCCTGAAGCGCGTCGCTGCTGCAAATTACAGAGCGGGCTTTTTGGGCGGGCATGCCGCTGGAGTGTTGCGTCATAATCTGACGTGTTTGGCCAGGCCGTCCCAACTTCCGTCGATTTCGACAGAAACAACGCGCTGGGGTTCGTGGTCGATCACACCTTTGCCATCCTGGTCGACGGATTTGTAAATCCGAAACGTACGACCTTTTTCGACGCGGCGCGAGATGATTCTATCAGATTCTTCTCGCAGCACGACCGAACCGGACTTCACTTTGATGTGAACGCCAAGGCACATGTTGCCGTTTGCGCCGCAGCGGTTGTCAAACTCTTTTGGCGTGACGATGTACGTCATGTCATCTTCTGTACGAATACGCACCGACTGCTCGGGCGGCATCTTGTCGAAATCGACGTGATTGACCTCTGCGGGCTGCTGCATTCGCTCTTTCCTGGACATAATAACTCCTCTCAAGGCTGTTACGCCTCGAATCGTAGGGGCTAGTTTACCTTTTCTGCAGATAAACTCTCCTATAGTATACCGCAAATGGGTTTAAAAGTCAATATGCGCGGCGCCATACAAAAACACTCCGCAAAACTGCAGAGTGTTTTTGCTTCTGAAGCAGATTAACGCTTCGAGAACTGTTCGCGCTTACGAGCAGAACGAAGACCGTATTTCTTGCGTTCTTTTTCGCGTGGGTCGCGCTTGAGCATGTCGGCCTTCTTGAGCGTTGGGCGAAGATCGCTATGCTCGGCAGTGATTGCCTTTGCAATTGCGAGCTTGATTGCGTCAACTTGACCGCTCAAGCCACCACCGTTCACACGAATAGTGATGTCGTATTCCTTTTGCTTACCTACCACGGCAAGTGGGTCGGTTACTTCGGCAAGTAGCGTAGTGTTACCTGAAAGGTACTCTGCCGCTGGCTTGTCGTTGATCGTAACGCTGCCCTTACCTTTGTAGAGACGAGCGCGCGCTGTAGCGCTTTTTCGTCGGCCGAGTCCGTAAAAGTATTTTGCTTCCGCCATACTATTTTACCTCAACTTTCTTTGGTGACTGTGCTGCGTGTGCGTGGTCGCTGCCGGCAAACACACGAAGGCGCTTCATTCGTTCGGCCTGGAGCTTGTTCTTTGGAAGCATGCCCTTTACCGAATTTTCGATAATTCGTTCTGGGAATTTTTCGCGAACTTCTTCCAAACGAGCGTCTTTGATTCCACCTGGGAATCCAGTGTGTCGGTAGTAAATCTTTTTCAGTTCTTTACCGCCGGTTACTGGCACTTCTTTGGCGTTAATCACTACCACGTAGTCACCGTTGTCGATGTGTGGGGTGTAGGTTGGCTTGCTTTTGCCGATGAGCAAGTTTGCAATCACCGTTGAAAGGCGGCCAAGCGTTAGTTCGCTGGCGTCAACCAGGTGCCAATCGCGATTTACATCGCTGGCTTTTTGTGAAAACGTTTTTGGATTCATTAGTTAGCCTCCTTTGGAGCGGCTTTGAGTTCGTCAACAAACTCAATGATAGCCATTTGAGCGCCGTCGCCTACACGCAAACGTGTACGTTCAACCCGAACGTGACCACTGTTGCGCTTGGTAAGCTGTGGTGCGATTTCGTCAACCAGTTTGAAGGCGGCTGCCTGCGTGCCAAGTTTTGAAATCACGATTCGGCGGCTAGCCAAATCACCCTTTTTCGCTTTAGTAATGAGCTTTTCGATGTAACGCACCAATTCCTTGGCCTTTGGCAACGTGGTTTCGATCTTGCCGTGTTCGACAAGACTTGTTGCCAAGCCCTTCATGAGTGCGCGGCGTTGGTCGCGCTCACGACCGAACTTACGCCCTTTGTATCCATGTCGGTGCATATTACAGTTCTAACTCCGCTAGTTTATCTTTTACTTCGTCAAGTGCTTTTGATCCAAAGCCCTTTAGTTCACGTAGATCTTGTTCGGAAAGCGATACGAGGTCTTGCACGGTGCGAATTTCGTTGTTCACAAGTGCATTGGCCGTGCGCGCCGTCAAGTTAAGATCTTCGATTGGCGTGTTGAGTTCACTATCTTCTTCAGCGTCTTCTTGGCCAGGTGCAGGTGCAGCTTCAACAGTAGTGCTGCCAGCAAGTGCGGTATATTGGTTTACCAAAATCGCTGCTGCTTCTTCAAACGCTTCACGTGGAGTCAATGAACCGTCGGTGTCAACAATAACGTCGAGGCGTTCAAGGTTGGTATCTTGCCCAACACGAGTTGGTTCGACCTTGTAGCGTACACGCAGCACTGGGCTAAACACGGCGTCAAGCGCAATGTGGTCGCTGTGCAAACGGGTGTCGCTTGCTTCGTCGATAGTGCGGTAGCCGCGGCCAGAATCAACCACGATGTCCATCACCACTTCTGTCTTTGGGTTATCAATCGTACAAATCACTTGTTCTGGGTTGATAACTTCAACGTCAGCTGTTGTTTGGATATCTGCAGCCGTTACTTCCCCAGCGCCTTTCTTCGTCAAACGAAGCTCTACTGGTTCGTCGGTGTGCATTTTTACCAACACGTTTTTGAGGTTTAGTGTGATGTCAACGACATCTTCTTTCACGCCTTCAACAGTTGTGAATTCGTGCGTTGCGCCTTCAATTTTGAACGATACAATCGCTGCACCTTCAATGCTTGAGAGCAAAACACGACGCAAGCTGTTGCCGAGGGTGTTGCCATACCCGTTGTGCAATGGCTCAATCGCAAACGCTGCGCTGTTGGCTGAAAGATCTTCAACACTTGCCAATGCCGGGTTATGAATAACTTTTGTCATATTCTTCTAGCTCCTTACCCTTATCGTGAGTAGTACTCAACGATTAGCTGTTCATTAATTTCTGCTTCGGCTTCTTCGCGCTTTGGATTGCCGGTGATAGAAATGGTAAGTTTCTTTGCATCAGACTTCATCCAGCTGAGTGGGCCTTGGCTTGAATTCTTTACGACGTCGTCGATTTGCGCAAAGTAGCCACTTTTTGTGCTCTTTGGGCGAACCACGATTTCGTCACCGGCTTTTAGGCGGATTGACGGGATGTCGACGCGGCGACCGTTGAGCATAAAGTGCCCGTGGGTTACCAACTGGCGAGCAGCGCGGCGGCTGGTTGCGAAACCTGCGCGGTACACGGCATTATCAAGGCGTCGTTCAAGCAGTTGCAAGAGGTTTTCACCTGCAAGGCCTTCTTTACGTGACGCTTCTTGCATCAAACGTGCAAATTGCTTTTCCATCAAACCATACGCGCGGCGAACTTTTTGCTTTTCACGTAGCTGCGTGAGGTACAAACTTGGCTTGCCACGGCGACCGTGTGCGTGCTGCCCAGGGATGCCGCTCTTGCGAGCCATAACTTTGTGTGCTTTCGGGTGAAGCGCGTAGCCTTCGCGGCGACTTTGCTTCACAATTGGAGAAGTATCTCGTGCCATGTCCTAGCCCCTCCTTTGTCGTTTAGGACGAACGCCACCGTGTGGTACGCCTGTCACATCTTTAATGCTATCAACAGTGATCTCAAGACCGCTCATTGCGCGGATTGCTGCGTCACGCCCAAGGCCGATACCTTTGACGAAAACGTCAACACTTGCCATGCCGTGAAGGTTCTTTACCGTTTCAGCAGCTTTTTCTGCAGCAACTTGTGCAGCATAGGCGGTGCCTTTTTTGCTTCCACGGAAGCCACACGCACCAGCGCTGGCCGCAGCCAAAGCGTTACCTTTTTTGTCGGTAAACGTTACGATCGTGTTGTTAAATGTTGATTGAATGTGCAACTGACCAGCAGGAACTGATCGACGTTGCTTCTTACGTGCTGTAGTTTTTTCAGCCATTGTCTCTCGTTCCTTTCTTTAGGTCTTACTTGCTGCTTTAGGTTGTGAGCCGCCTACTGCGACTGCTCGTCCCTTACGAGTTCGTGCGTTCGTACGGGTACGTTGACCGCGTGTTGGCAATCCTGCCTTGTGGCGCAAGCCACGGTACGCATTCACTTCCTTCAAGCGCTTAATGTTATTAGTTACCAAGCGCTGAAGGTCGCCTTCGGTCGTGTAATCATTATCGATGATTTCGCGAATCTTTTGTTCTTCAGCCTCGGTGAGATCTTTCACCCGAGTGGTCGGCTCAACTTTTGCCGCCGCAAGGATGTCTCGTGCAAACTTCGGACCAACACCATAAATATAGGTGAGAGCCACGTGCACTTGCTTTTCAGAAGGTATTACTACCCCAGAAATTCGAGCCATGCTTAACCCTGCCTTTGCTTATTCTTAGGTTTTTTCTTGTTGATAACGCGCAAGCGGCCTTTTCGGCGCACTAACTGGTCATCGGGACTAATTTTCTTTACACTCGCACGAACTTTCATGAGCGAAATTAAACTCCCTTGGGTAAAACCCAGTTAAAATTTGTTATTTTGCGCCAGTACGTGACGGACGCTCGTCTTTGAGGCGGAATCGGATTCTTCCCTGCGTAAGATCGTACGGGGTCATCTCCACTTCCACCTTATCTCCCGGCACCAAGCGAATGTAGTGCTTTCGCATCTTTCCGCTGATGTGGGCGATAATTGTATGGCCGTTCTCAAGTTCCACCTTAAATTTAGTGCCAGGCAGTGCTTCGACTACCTTGCCAACCATTTTGATTACTTCCTTTTGACTCGCCATAAATTACAAATATAGATTATACATGAGATTTTATAAGAAGTAAAGCCCTTACTGCATGCTTTCTTGCACTGCAGTTGGTGTTTGTGGAATTTCCGGCACGAGCGCAGCACGCACCACGACACGCTTATCGTACGTTTGCATAGCCGGCACCCAATTGCCGGTGCAGCTAATAATATTCAAGCCTTGCGCGTCTGCGTTGATTGAATTTGCCAATTCGTTCATGCCGCCATCGTTCAGTTCTTCAAGCGACACTACTTCCACGCTTTCGGTGCGGTAGGTGAATTTTTGCCCGTCGCCGCGTTCAATCACGATTTCGGCGCCAATTTGCAAGTCTGGCAGCTGTTTAAACACGCCGTCTTGCGTTGGGCCGCCGTTATGACCATCCATCAGCATTGCACCCAAACCGTCGCCCGGCAAAGCACTTTCCTCAAACCAGCCGGTGTCGTGGATATTTGGCGGCGTATCAAGTTCGCCTGTTTCTTCCACAACCCCTACCGGAAACACGCGCGAACGGTCAATCGCTAGGCTTTCAATCGAAAGAAAGCGAGGGTGCGACGCTGACACAATATGCTGACTTTTCTCATCATCAGGCACTTGCTCTTCTATAACGTCAGGTTGTGCGACCGTTGCCATGGGAATCGGGACCGGTGGCTGCTCGCCCAAAGCGTAGTAGCGGTAGCCAAACCAGCCACACAGCGTGATGAACGCCAGCGCCACGAGCCATAAAATAGTAGTGAGTAAACTTGACTTTTTTTGCTGCTGTATGTGTAATCCTCGCGACATAATAAACTTAGTATAGCAAACGAGCTTATGCTATCGCAACATAAGCTCGTTGTATTTTGGGTGATTTTTGCCGCAAATTTTGGCAAATTGCCTATTTGTAATCGTCGTACGTTACCATTAGCGCGCGGCTGTTGATTTGGCGCAGCGCCTCTAGCCCAACCGACACTACAATCAGCAATCCGGTACCACCAACAGCCAAATTGGCGTTTTGTATGCCGGCAATATTAAACAGTAAGTATTCGATCGCAAACGGCATGACGGCAATCAAACCAAGCACGATTGAACCAAACAATATCAAACGATTAACGGTGCGGCTAAGATATTTTTCGGTTTGCGCGCCTGGGCGTACGCCTTCAATAAAGCCGCCTTGTTTTTGCAAGTTTTCAGAAATTTCGCTACTGTTGAAAACGATTCCCGTATAAAAGTACGTAAACAAAATCACCAGCACGAAGTAGAATAGCGGGTAGATAAACGCCTGCCATGTGCCGCCAATAAAGGTGCCTGGATCGGGTGCCTGGAACCATGTGATGAGGTTTTCGGCAATTTGCGCGTACGCTGGGTTTTCGGTTGCTTTTAACACTTGGCCAACGAACGCCGGTAGGCTAAGGAACGCCACCGCAAAAATCACTGGGATCACCCCTGCCGCGATAAGCTTCACAGGCAGAACGCTTTTAATGCCGCTGTAGGCGCTGTTGCCTTGCACGCGCTTAGCGTAGTTTACCGTAATAATACGCTGCGCTTCGTTAATTTTTACCAAAATATAGAGTGTCA
The DNA here is from genome assembly GCA_945916045.1 of uncultured Candidatus Saccharibacteria bacterium. Classification (GTDB taxonomy): domain Bacteria; phylum Patescibacteriota; class Saccharimonadia; order Saccharimonadales; family Saccharimonadaceae; genus CAMEGH01. Next base: position 4,467 of record CAMEGH010000004.1, on the reverse strand, counting down.
ACAAACTAATCGCCCCGAGCGCCAGCGCCACCCAGAAAATCGTCGGATTCACCGCAACCGTAAACCAGTCAAAAACGTGCAGCACGCCGCCCGATGTATCAAACAACGAACCAATCAAAGTAGAAAGCGTCGTTGGCAGCTGGCTAATAATACCGGCAAAAATCAGCAAACTAATACCGTTACCTACACCCTGCTCGGTCATTAATTCACCTAGCCACATTAGCAGAAGTGAGCCGGCCGTCATTGCTGTTACCGCCACAATCCATTCCGCCAAAGTAGTTTCGGTCATGCCCGTAACGTTACCAGCTAGCACCGTTTGGCGCAAAATGTAGATAAACGCAATCGACTGAACAATCGCGAGCGGCACGCTAATCATACGCGTCCACTGGTTGATTTTGCGGCGGCCAGATTCGCCGTCTTTATGCAATTCTTCAAGCTTTGGAATCGCCTTGGTCATAAGCTGTGTGATAATGCTAGCGGTAATGAACGGGCTCAAGCCCACCAACACAATCGAGAATTGGCTGAGCGCGCCACCCGAAAGCAGGTTCATAAAGCCACCAAAATCGCTCCCCGCCAAGAAAGTCGAGACAACTTCTTTCAGCTGCGTTGGTTCTGCTAGCGGCACAGGGATGTGCGCCAACATTCGGTATACAATCACCAAGCCAAGCACAATCAGCAAACGGCGCTGCATGTCCTTGTTCTTAAACGATTTAAAAATTGTCTTCCAGTTCATTCTACCCTCTCTATCTCTGTAGTCGGCTTTGTCTTTTCGGCATGTCAGCCATATTCTGAACCATTATAGCACTTTTTGGCGCCACTTTTCAAAGGAATCGGCCAACTCAACCAAAAATCCCCGCCGTTTCTGGCAGGGATTTCGTAAAGTGCCTGTACGCAAAAGACTTATTTGTCTTCAGCCTCAGCTTCTTTGGTTGATTTTGGCAACGGTGTTGCTACTTTTTCGAAGGTACCGCCAGCTTTTTTAATTGCTTCTTGTACGCTCTTCGAGGCAGCTTGCACTTTTACGTCAATCTTTGCAGTTAGTTCACCACGCATGATGATCTTTACCTTGTGAAATGGCGTTGCGATCATGCCAGCTTCAAACAAGCTGAAGTTGTCGACAAGACCTTTCATTGCGTTAAGATTATCTGCGTAGACAACTTGTGCAGGAGCTTTGATACTCTTAAAGCCGCGGTTTTTTGGAATTGCCTGTGCAAGTGGGCGTTGACCACCTTGGAACATTGCGTGCAATTTTTTACCAGTACGAGCTTTTTGACCCTTTGTACCACGACCAGCCGTTTTACCACGACCAGCAGCAATACCACGACCAACACGAATCTTGCTTTTATTTGCGTTTACTTGGAGTTCGTTGTATTTCATTACTTAGCCTCCTTTTTCGCTGCCTTCTTTTCAGCACCGATCCACTGTTCACGCGGTACCATTGTCTTTAGCGCATCAATTGTTGCGTAGGCAATGTTTACCTTGTTGGTTGAACCGAGGCTCTTTGAAAGCATGTTACGGATACCCGTTACACCAATCACTTGGCGAACAACACCACCGGCGATAATACCGGTACCAGGCGCAGCTGGCTTAATAAGCACTTGTGCACCGCTCACCTTTACTTCGGCGTCGTGTGGAATTGTTTCGTTCGTGATAGGAACAGTGATGAGGTTTTTCTTGGCAACATCAGTTGCTTTTGAAATAGCAGTTTGAACGTCTTGGCCTTTTGAAACACCAACGCCAACCTTGCCTTTGTGGTTACCGACCACAACAAGTGCCTTAAAGCGGAAACGGCGTCCACCCTTTACCACACGTGCCACGCGGTCGATGTTGATTACCACTTCTTCAAACTCTTTCGGCGCTTCATCACGCTGATTTCGTCGGTCATCGCGACGACCACCACGCTGACGACGATCTTGGCGACCGCCCTGGCGAGGGGTAGTATTTGCAGCGCTCGCTGCTGCAGCAGGTTTTGCATCTGCCATACTAGAACTCCATTCCTTCTTTACGTGCAGCGTCTGCAAGCGCGCTCAAGCGGCCAGCATATTGGCGACCGTTGCGGTCAAACACTACTGCGTTAATTTTAGCTTTCTTTGCCTTTTTGGCGATATCTGTACCAACTTTGGCAGCCTGTTCGCTCATTGAGCCAGTTGCTTTTGTGCCAACCGTAGTGGCTGCAGCTACTGTTTTACCAGCTACGTCGTCGATAAGCTGTGCGCTCACGTGTTTGTTGCTGATAGTTACAGTCAAGCGCGGGCGCTCAGCCGTACCGCTTACCTTTGAACGAACGCGATTCTTGCGAAGGCTTTTGTTAAGAAGTTTTTTCTTCAAGTCGGCCATGATTACTTACCTGCCTTTCCTGCCTTGCGCAAAATTTGCTCACCAGCATATTTAATACCTTTACCCTTGTACGGTTCAGGCTTCTTTAGTGCGCGGATTTCCGCAGCTGCTTGACCAACTTGTTGTTTGTCGATGCCACTAACGGTAATTTCCATCTTGTTTGTAGCGATCTGTACACCTTCAGGCGCTTTGTATTTCACTGGGTGTGAAAAACCAAGCTGCATTTCGAGGTCTGCGCCGCTCATTGCTACGCGGAACCCAACACCGTTTACTTCAAGCTTCTTTTCGAAGCCTTTCGTAACGCCTTCAACTGCGTTGTTCAATAGTGAACGCTGCAAGCCGTGTTGCGCTTTCGCGATTCGTTCGTCATCCTTGCGGGTCACGATCATTTTGCCGTCTTCTTCAGCAACAGTCACGTCGCTCAGATGAGGTACAGTCAACTCGCCCTTTGGCCCTTTGACGGTAATCACTTCTGAATCAACCGTGATTGTCACACCGGACGGAATTGCTACTGGTAGTTTTCCGATTCGACTCATACTTACCTTTCGTTATGTGCGAGCGAACTGTTTGTTTTTGGCAGCTGACACCGTGCTTAGTATCCCAGATGTAATCCAGAATTTATTCCGCACCGTGAGCGCAAAACCTCCCGGTTCCACTCGCGTGAGTTATTATCTCTACAATCGTAGCATATTTAGGGTAAGAGAGCAAGCGTAAATGTAGCACTTACCTTTGGCGACGATGACAATGCAATCATCGAAGCCTACCGCGAATTGTTTCCGAACGGTGCACCAAAAGACCTTTCGCATCTGCCGCCTCTGGTTATCTTGCACGAAAACGAAGATAGGATGGTGTTTTGCAACGAAACGTTCATCGCACAAAAGGAGTATTATAAGAACCTACGAGGTACAAAAAAGTAGAGTCGCCAAATTTGGCGCGTCCTTTGTAAAAAGGTCAGTCCTGCCGCAATGCAGGGCTTATTATTTGGCGTACTTTTCGCAAAAATGTCGTAATATTGACATTACGCAAAAATCGTGCTACTATATACAATAGCTACGGCTACTTTGTTGTACGTTCAACCAAGGTGCTAGCTAGTACCTACGAAAGGATTCATAATGGCCAAGCCGCGCACTAAATGGCGTGGGTTCAAAGGAACTCGCCAGAAGGACCGCCCCGTGAAACGCTCGACGTCGAGATACGTTATCACACCGCCCAACATAGGCATGGACGCGCTCGGCTTCGGCGCAATCATCGCAGACGCGATCGACAGCAACCGCCGCCACTAACCAAAGGAGAACATCCGCCGTATCGTACGACACCCGAAGCAAATCGCTTCGGGTTTTTACTTTGTAGCTTGACACAAAAAATAAAACCAAACGTATGGTATAATATACTTTAAGCACAGACACCTCTGTTGCTTGCACCTACGAACAAAGGAAGTATCATGCAGAATGTTTACGCAGTTCCGCTTGAAGTTACCGTGCAGATTATATTTGTTCGGCGTGGCGAAAGGAACGAGCCGGATATCGTGCATATTCGGATTCCCCTGGCGTACAAAAATGACCGCAGACGGGCGCTTTTTGCGCGCAAACGACGCGAGCAAACGCGCATTTACAACAACCTTGGCAAGCCGGATTTTGCCAAAAAACTGCTACCGGTTGCGCATGACATTCTTATGCACGATTCAATCGTGCTGCGAACAGGCGATTTTTCGCTCGACATGACGCCGTCGTACGTTGCGATTGCCGAAGCGCGCAAACATCGACACAAGGAGATTGTGCGACATACGCTCAAGGCGCTGTTTGGCAAACGTGTTGCCGGCATCACCTGTACGTATACCTATGTTGACATTCCGTAGTGTGAACCCTCGCTTTTGGCGAGGGCTTCTTCTTGTAAAATATTTTTTCTTAAGACTATCGCTTAAGCCGAGCATACAGCACAATGCCCAACCCTACACCGCAAATAGCCACTCCGGCAAGATAGATCAGCCAACTTCCTATATTCGCCCCGATACCAGCTCCATGTTCGGCGCCCCAATTAGCATGCATCAGGGTAAGCACAGTTGTGGCGACTCCTGTAAGAGTAACTCCTAATCCGTATTTTGTCAGGCTGGTTTTGGGTTTTTGATGCTTC
>CAMEGH010000003.1 GCA_945916045.1 uncultured Candidatus Saccharibacteria bacterium | reverse complement strand
CACCTGAATGCCGTATTTTTCTTCAAACGACTCAGGATTGTAGAGTTCGATATTCGCCAATCCCTTTTTCATAGCGTACATATGCGTCAGCGGGCTGACCAATTGCAGCATATCCAGGTCGCTACTAATCAAGCAAGTTTCGATGCCTTCTTTTTCGGCTTTTTTCGCCAGCGTTCCCATAATATCGTCGGCTTCGTAATCATCGCACTCGTACAGCGGCCAGCTAAACGCGTCCAGCAATTCGTGCAAAATCGGGATTTGTTCAAAAAAATCTGGCGGCGGCGTTTTGCGCCCAGCCTTGTATGTTGGCAAGATTTCTAGACGTTTGCGAATACTCGTTCCCTTTTTATCCCACGCCACGCACACGTAATCCGGGTCGAGCTTTTTAATAATTTCAATCGCTAAACTCGCAAATCCAAACACGCCGCCCGTTGGCGTACCTTCTTTTGTACTCAGCCCGGGCATGGCAAAATAGCCCCGATAAAAGATTGATTTTCCGTCGATAATTACTAGGCGTTTGGTCATCTTTCTAGTATACCACTTTGTTTGCGCGCACTTTTTGTGCAAAAAATATTGACCAGCAAAAAACGCAGGAGTAGAGTAAAAAGATGGTTTTAAATATTACGTCAACACTCTCAATCTTTTTGCTGATCGCTCTTTCGACGGCAATCTTTTTTGCCGCGCGACGCCTGAAGGTGCCCTACACGGTGTTATTAACCTTGGTCGGGCTACTGCTTGTGCCAATCACCAGCATTCCATGGCTGCATGATTCGATCGGCTTTTTGGGCAATATGGTGCTCACGCCAGAACTTTTGTTCTTTATCTTTTTGCCGGTGTTAATTTTTGAATCTGGCTTTAATATGAAAATCCGCAACATGCTCGACAATGTCTGGTCGATTGGGTTGCTTTCGGTGGTTGGATTGCTAGTTTCTACCCTGGTAATTGCCGGCTTACTCACACTTACCTTGCCACTGATTGGCTTTGATATTCCGTTTATTTTGGCATTACTATTTGGTGCGGTGATTTCTGCCACCGACCCAGCCGCTGCGCTTACGCTCTTCAAGGAAGCCAAAGCACCAAAACGGCTCAGCATGATTTTTGAAGGCGAAAGCTTGTTCAACGACGGTACAGCCGTAGCGCTCTTTTTAGTGGTACTGGCCGTTGCCACCGACGGGTTCCACGGCGGCAGCACAATCTTCCACGGCGTGCTTGATTTTGGCATCATGGTACTTGCTGGCATCGCCTTTGGGTTGGTAATGGCAGCGCTTTTTTCGCGCGCAATTCGCTTCACTCGCCAGAACGAATTTGCCACCGTCACCCTTATTACCATTTCTGCGCACTTGGTATTTATCCTTACCGAACTTATTAACGAATCGGGCGTGATGCACATTTCATCCATTATCGCGACGGCCGTTTCTTCGCTCTTTTTGGGCAACTATTCGCGCCATATTATGACGCCAAAAACCAACGAATATCTCCACAGTCTGATTGAACATATGTCGTTTGTGGCAAATTCACTCGTGTTTTTGCTCGCCGGGCTACTGTTTGCAAATTCGGGTGTTGATTTTGGGCAGCTGTGGTTGCCAATCTTGGTGACAGTCGCCGTGGTGATGATTGCGCGCGTTGTTGCGGTTTACAGCATCACGCTGCCGCTCAATCTTACCAAGCTTGAAGCGCACATTCCGGCTTCGTGGCAAGCACTGCTCGCCTGGGGAAGTTTGCGTGGGGCTCTGGCGATTATTTTCGTACTCATGATTCCAGATGATTTTACGCTCGAAGGCTGGACGTATGCGTATTCGCCGCGCGATTTCTTGCTAGCGCTCACAATCGGTTGTATTTTAGCAACGCTCTTTATTAAAGCGCCGCTCATTGGGCCGTTTATCCGCAAATTTAAGCTTAACGAACCTGCGCCGCTTGAAGAAGCGCATGAAGCCGATCTTGGCGTTTACTACGTCATGACCGAACGTTCGCGTTTGCTGATTCACAAAACCAAAGGATTTGTTGCGCCAGAAGAATACAAAGCGCTGATGGACAACGTTGATACGCAACTTACTTCGCTCAACAACGACCGCGCGCAGCTCATTAAAAAGCACGGCGACGGGCTGTTTGAGCGCTCACTCCACTTGGCCATGATCGACATTGAGCGCACCGTGCTTGAACGCCTCTTCCATAACCAAGAAGTGACCGAACGCGTGTATCGCAAAATTTACAGTAAACTTACCCTGCAAAAAGAAGCGATTGAACGGGCGCGCCACGACGACATCAACCCAAGCCACCACACCGATCGCAAAGATATTTTCGACCACATGGTAACCAAAACAGTCACCCTATTTGACCGAAAATCTGGTGAAACACCGCTTGAAGAAAAACTACAATACTACCGCGCGCAGATGATTATAGCCCGCAAAGCCGTGCAAGGCGTCGACCGCATGCAAACCGAATACGACCAGCCAATTTTCCTTGAAGCACCGTACCAAAAAGTGCGCGATCGCTACGAAACGTATCGCCGTGGCAGCGCCAAAAAAGTGGATGATTTGGTCGCCAAACACCGTGAAGAACTTGAGCCATACTTGGCAAAACTCGCCAAAGCATCGCTGTCGGCCTCTGGTAAACGTGCGATTTCGTATCTGAACGAAAACGGCTTGGTAGACGAAGAAACCGAGCACGCGATCGTTAATCGATTTGCCGCGTAGCAATTTGTACGAGGTGGGCTTTCGGGCTCACCTCTGCTACAATATACAGACATGAGTACCCAACATCACGCAAAAATTATCGCCTTTGTCGGCATGCCTGGCGCAGGAAAAAGTTCCGCCGTCGATTACGTTACCGAAAAGCAAATCCCTAAAGTCTATTTTGGCGGCGTTGTTTTGCAAGCCGTCAAAGACGCCGGGCTTGAGCCAACCCCTGCCAACGAACAAATGATGCGCGAAAAACTTCGTGCCGAAGAAGGCAACGATGTGATCGTAAAACGCATCGCCAAGCAAATTCACGATTTAATTGATGCCGGCCAACGCCACATCATCGCCGACGGATTGTATAGCTGGACGGAGTACAAATTCCTTAAGCATGAATTCCCTGGCGAAATGAATGTGGTCGCAATTTTGGCGCCACGCAGCGTGCGCCACAAACGCCTTGGCGAGCGCCCCGTTCGCCCGCTCAACAAAGATGAAGCCCTAAAACGCGACTGGGCAGAAATCGAAAACCTTGAAAAAGGTGGCCCAATTGCAATTGCCGACCACTACGTAATTAACGATGGATCGCTTGAAGATTTGCACGCGCAAATCGACCGTGAGCTGGAAAGCTTATCATTCTTTGGCGAATAGTAATTAAGTAATACATAAAAAGCACCCACCACTTCCGGCGGGTGCTTTCATATCTGCCTATTAGCAGTTTTTAGCTCAAATACTCGTGCAGTTTCTTCGCATCTTTATGTTTGCGTAGTTTTGCCAGCGCCTTGGCTTCAATCTGGCGAATACGCTCACGCGTCACGGCAAATTCCTGCCCAACTTCTTCAAGCGTGTGGTTTTTGCCGTTATCCAGCCCAAAACGCATGCGAACAATTTTTTGTTCGCGGTCGCTCAAGGTAGAAAGCACCGCCTGCACCTGCTCTTTTAGCAGCTGCGTCGAGGCAGATTCTTCTGGCGTCGCGCTATCTTCGTCTTCAATAAAATCACCAAGCACGCTGTCTTCTTCATCGCCATCACGGCCCACACCAGCGTCCAGCGAGTGAATATCTTGCTTGATTTTCATCACATATTCAATCTTTTCCGGCTCCATTTCAAGCTCTTTCGAAAGCTCTTCCATGGTTGGCTCGCGGTTGAGTTCTTGCGTCATGCGGCGCTGCGTACGAAGCAACTTGTTAATCGTCTCCACCATGTGCACCGGAATACGGATCACGCGCGCTTGGTCGGCAATGGCGCGAGTAATCGCCTGGCGAATCCACCACGTTGCGTAGGTACTAAATTTAAAGCCTTTGTCTGGGTCAAACTTTTCAACCGCACGAAGCAATCCGGTGTTACCTTCCTGAATCAGATCAAGGAAGTCAAGCCCGCGACCACTGTAGCGCTTCGCGATTGACACCACCAAACGCATGTTAGCTTCGGCCATTTTATCTTTTGGCTTGCTGAGCTTCGTTTGGCGTGATTTTAGCTTAATACGCTCTACTTCGCTCAATTCTTCGTTTTTGAGCTGCTCGGTTACTTCTTCAAGCTCATCACGATTGGCAACAATTTCTTGCGCCAAGGCCAATTCTTCATCGGCTTTTAGGAGCGGGATTTTGCCCGTTTCGCGCAAATACAAGCGCACTGAATCGTCGCTGACGTCATCCAAATATTGGTTATTGAGTGATTCAATATCCGGCTCTTCTTCGTCGTCCAGTTCGTCTGGCGCCGGCTCTTCATGCTCCGCCAATGGCATTTTTGTTGCGTCTACAATTGTTTCTTTTTCTTCAGCAGGGTTGGTCACGAATAAATCTCCTTGTTTAGTGCCTGAATTTTTTGCAAAAGTTCACGCATCAGCGCCTCGTCACCGTTTTCTTCGGCATCGCGCAGCGCCTCTGTAAGCGTTTCTTTCTGTTGTTTCTTGTATTCGTCTTTTATGCGGCGGAGCAAGCGCGCGGCTTCATGGTAGCGATCTTGGTCGTTCCACCCGGCGTATCGTGCATCGGCCCGTAATGATAGTATTTTTACATACTCTGGAAGATTTTGCAAGGGGTCGGTGGCGGTTTGCAGATATTCTAGCGCGGCGCGGCGTGTGTCGTTGGCGAGCTGTTCGGCGCGTACGTCTTGTAGCAGCGCACGAGTTGGCGCGTCCATGGTGGTTAGCGCCAAAAAGTCGTCTTCATACGTGCGGTCGTCGCCATTAGGCGCGTCGGTTTTGGCAGATTTTGCCACTTGTTTGAGCTGCTTTTCGGGGGTTTTTTCGCGCGTCATTTTGGCTTGCACCGCTTGTACACTGCTGTCGCTGATTTCTGCCACTTTCTTCAGGTAATGTTCTTGTTCAACCGGGTCCTTCAGTGTACGAATCACCGCCACTGCCGCAGTCGTAAAGGCACGCTTGCCCGCCGCAGTCGCTAGGTCGTTACGCTGCGCGTACTGGCGCAACACCCATTCCAGCACCGGCTCGGCCGCATCAATCGCCGATTGCCATAACGTCACGTCTTTTTGAATCAGTTCATCTGGGTCTTTCGCGCCATCCGGTAGCGACACAATCGAAAGTTCCACACCTGCTTCTTGCGCAATGGGAATAGCGCGTTCGGTGGCTTTCAAACCCGCCGCGTCGCCATCAAACGCCAAACGGATCATCGGCGTAATGCGGCCAATGGTTTTTAAGTGGTGCAGCGTCATGGCGGTACCGGCCGTTGCTACTACCTGCTGCACACCCGCTTGCCAACTACTCACCACGTCCAAGTTACCTTCTACTACCACTGCGTAATCACGTTGGCGCAGCGCCTCTTTCGCCTGCGAAAAGCCAAACACGTGCCAACTTTTGTCATACAACAGCGTGGCGGGCGTATTCAAATATTTTGGTGCGTTCGGATCATCCGCAATAATGCGGCCGGTAAAGCCAATCACGCGCCCGCCGCCGTCCATTAGCGGCACCATCATGCGACCTTTAAACAAATCGCCGCCAAAGCGGTTGGTGACGCCACCGTCTTTCATATCTTGGCTGGAAAAACCTTTTTTTTGCAAAAACCGCACCAGCTCGTTGCCACCTTCTGGCGCATATCCAATCCGAAAGGCCGTCGCGGTTTCACGGTTAATCCCCCGCTTTTTAAAAATGTATTCAAGCGCGGTTTTGTTGCGCACCATATGATGCTGAAAAAAGTGCGCAGCCGCTTCGTTTACCTCGTAGAGGCGCTTCTTTTTCGCGGCAATACTTTTTGATTTGGCAGATTCATACAACGAAAGATCGACATTGGCTTTGCGCGCCAGCAATTCAAGCGTTTCACGAAAGCCCAAGCCTTCTACTTGCATTACAAAACTAAAAATATCGCCGCCTTTATTACTGCTAAAATCGTGCCAGATGTTTTTTTCTGGACTTACCACAAAACTCGGGGTGCGCTCGCTCGTGAACGGGCTCAACCCCTTAAAGTTTCGACCAGCGCGCTTTAGCTCGACGTATTCGCCAATCACGTCTTCAATCGCCAGCCGCGCGCGCACTTCTTCTTTTGCATCTTGCATACTTCTAGTGTAGCACGCGCCCCTTGTATTTACCCTAGTGCTTGTGCTTAAATAAAGACAATTATGAACCCAAATCAACCGCAACCAGGCCAGCCGCAAACTCCACCGCAAAATGGAGGCTATCCGCCACAGCCTGGCGCCGCGCAAACGGGCGCGCAAAATCAGCCAAATCAATACGTGCAGCCGCAAAGTTACAGCACCGCTGCGCCGCAAAATCCCTACGCACAAACGCCGCCACAACAGCAACAAGCGCCCGCAAATTGGTACACGCCCGCGCCAAAACCAACCGATTCTAAACCAAGTAGCGTCGATGATTATTTGCAATCTTCGCGCCCGCAAACCCAAGACCCAGCCGCCGGCCAAACCATTAACGGCCAATACGCAGTCGATTATTTGGGCGGAATTGCGCCGAGCGCGCCGAGCAACACCATTTCGATTGCCGGATTCAACCTCACAAAAAAAATGTTGGCGATTATTGGCGGCGGCATGGCGGCCTTGACGCTCGCTATGGTGCTCATATTTGCGCAACCACCTGCCGAAGGGCCGACCACGCTTGACGAATCATCGCTCTACGCGAGCTATATTGATACGCAAGATATCCTCAGCTCTTCAGATACTTCAACAAAACACCTTAGCAGCAGCCAATTACGTTCGTTTAACGGAAGCTTCCAGGCGTTTTTGACTAACTCGGCCTCGCAGATGGAAGAACCGCTCACTGACTCTGGCATTGACCCGAACCCGCTTAAGTCCGCCGCTAAAAAGCCGCCGTATCACGACGAAGACATGGCCCACAATCTCAACGAAGCACGCCTGCTTGACACCTATGACCGCGTGTATGCGCGCGAGGTAGACTTCAAAATGCAAACCATGCACGCGACGATTCAGCGTATTCGCCAGTCAAATTCGCGTGAATCCATGCAAGAATACCTTAACTCCACACAAGAAAGTTTAGAAACTCTACAAGAAGCGCTCGAAAATTACCTAAACAGCTCCTCGTAAAAGGAGCTGTTTTTTAGTTTGCGACGAGGTATTAGCCTTTGACTAATTGGTAACTCAGACGCGCCAAATCAAGCACTTCAGCTGCTTGCAATTGGCCGGTGCACAAAATCGTGTTCCAGTGCCGTTTGTTTAAATGATAGCCCGGCAAAACCGTCTCGTATTCATCGCGCAAATGTTGTGCTAACTGCGGGTCGCACTTTAGGCTGACGCGCAGCGGTTTGCTGCCAAGTTCCACCAACGCGACAATTTTGCCGTCTGGCTTATCGCCATATTTGTACACGGCTGTTTTTTCATCAAACGGAAAATCCAGCCAGATTTTTTCATCCAGGCTTGTAATGAATGTTTCAAATTCTTCGCGAGTTAACATAGATTATCCTTTTCCAATCAGCTGATTTTTTGCGTTCGTAAATTCGGCGTCGGTCAGCGCGCCACTCATGTGCAGTTCGTGTAGATGCGCCAATTCTTGCGCCACAGATGACATATTTTGCGCCGGTGCCGCGTTGCGAAATTCCGCAATAAACGGTTCAATCTTGCGATACATTTCGTCTGCGTTTGTATCGCGCAGTGCGAATCCCGCTTCCGAGCCATCGGTCATAATAATAAATACGCTGTTGTGTTCGGTGTGTGTCCGTTTTGGAAACGCCAGCGCGTACATCTTCAAAAAGAAAAGCCGCGTAAACGTGAAGCGCTCCGACGATTCAATAGAACTATCAATCACGATATCTGCCACCTGCCCTTTTTCAAACACGCGGTTTGCACTACGCGAAAAGTCGGCATGGAAGGATATTTTCTCTGGTGAAAACACCAAATATCCATTGCGACCACCGGCATCTGCCGCACGAAAATCTGTTTCTGTACTATGTCCAAATAAGTTGTCAAACATGTTTATTTCTTCACTTTCTGTAAATAATATTCCAATTCCTGAATACTGCCCTGAATGTCATCCAACGCACGGTGTGCGTTTGGCTTGGCAAACTTTTTACCATATTTCCCATCAAACACCACTTTCCAGGCGCTGACATCCAGCATGCGGTAGTGCAATGTTTCGTTCAAGCGCGGCCATTCGTTTTCAATAAATTTGCGGTCTTGGTGGATGGAATTTCCCGCTAGCAAGATTTTGTCGTCAGCCGCAAAATGCGTTTGCACAAATTCGAGCAATTCATTTTCTACCGTACGACCATTTTTGCCGGTCTCGTTTTGCGTCATCAATGCGTCGCGCACATCGCTAAATTTTTCCCAAAACTCGCCCACCATGCGTTTTTTCATCAGCGCCGGGCCAACTTTCTTCACCGCCTCATAGCGCGCAATTTCGGTAAAATCCCAGTCAGTCGCAATAGCGGCAACTTCTAAAATACGGTCGTCGGCCGGGCTCAGGCCGGTCATTTCTAGGTCAATCCAAAGGAGAGTAGCTTTTTTGGTCATATCTTCTATTTTACACTACTGCCGGGCAATGCGCTTCAATTCGCTGGCAGTCAGCGTTGCTTCCGTCTCGGCGTCGTAGCGATAATGGAACTTCACCTCGCGCCCGTCAGGAATCGTCACGCGATCTGGCAATTCGTGCGCGTACTCCAGCGGGAAATTGGCGATACGCGGCACGACCGCTGGGAATTTACCACCATTTTTGTGTTCAATATAATCAACATCAAACCATTCGTTGCCAATTTGCAGCGCTTCGGGCATGGTTTTGTGAATAGCTTCTTGCATTTCTTGCGGCAAAATTGCGTTCAAATACATGCTATCTTCAAACATCATATTGCGCAGTTTACTGTCGAGTTCGCCTTTGCTGGCGCTGCCTTCAGCGGCTTTTCGCACCATGTCGTTACATTCTGTCTCTGTTGGAATAGGTTTTTCTTGGTAATATGGGCGGTATTCGTGCGGCACGCGCGAAAGCAAACGCTTTAATTCTTTGCGTGTTTGGCGCAGTTCTCGTTGCGCCGGGCCGGCATCTTCTAGCGCAGCTTTGTAGAGTTTTTCAACACGCTGATCCGTATCGGCTTTGGCGCGAGCTTCGGTTTTATTCACCAGCAAACGGCCAATTTTGCGGTGCGTAACAGCACGCAAACGCCCGTCTGGGCCAAGTTCTGTTTGTTGCTGCGCGTCAAGTGCGGCGTTTCCAAGCGCGCGTTCCATGCGGCCTTTATCAATCACCAACCCTTTTTCAATCACGTTGTGGCGCTGTTCGTTGTCATCATCGTACCAGCGTGGATAGCCAGCAATAAGGGCCGATTTTTCGATCGCACTGCGCGCCAAACGGCTGCGCTTGCTGACTTCGCGGTCAAAATCATACCCAAGGCGTGCATCTTCGGTTTCGACCATCATGTTGCGGTATTTTACGATGGCTTTGCGCTGCTGCTTTTCGCCATTTGGAAGCGTTTTGCGCCGGCCACGCTGCGCACTGCGCGACACTTCGTCGTAAAGCAAATGCGGCATGCCGCGCACAATTGCGTTTTGCAATTCTTCAATTTCTTCGCCAATTGGCTCGTGTTCAAGCAACATATCGGTGTAATTATCCACCTTCATGCGGCGGGCTATTTTCCTAAATTGCTTGCGAGCGCGCTTGCTATTATGCCAGTCAAATGCATAGCGCGCGTCTTTGATTGGCGTTGGTAGCATCGGCTGCGCAGCGTCAGTTTCTTGCGGCGAAGTTGAGCGCCAATCTTCTTCCGCGCCGTCGCCGTACGTTTCAAAATAATCACGCATGTATGCCAATTCTGCCGTAAAATCATCTTTCGCCCAATGGGGCAATTTGTCGTAATTTGCCTCGATTTTGCGCGGGTCACCATCACCCAAGCCGCCGGCTTCAAATGCCGCCACAATCGCCGCCATACGCACTTGCTGCTCTTTGCTGCCGGTGTGCAAAATTTCCACCAACGCGCGCGAAAGTTCTGGCCGCAGCGGGAATTTGTCCATTTCCCGACCCACGCCCGTCACGTCGTTATTACGATCCACTGCGCCCAACATATGCAGTACACGATATGCCTCTTCAATCGTGCTGGCGTCGACCGAATTGATCAAATATTCGTTCAGATTGTAAAAATCTCGCTCCATCGCGGCCGCGCTCAGCACGTTGCGCGTAATAATAGTGTGGTAAATATCCGCCGGCGCGTGGTCGATACGGTTTTCCATCGGCACAAAATCTTCTGGGTCAATTTCTTCGCCGCCACGTTTAAACGGCAGTTGATTTGCCAAAAAGAATTTCGCACCAGCAATATCGCGCCCGCCGCGCCCCATTTGCTGCGTAAGTTCCGCCTTGCTACAAAGCCGGCTCGGCAAGCCCGACGCGCGTTCGTCGTCAAGCTCGGGGCTTTTTGTCATGCCGTCACTAATCACGCGGTCAACGCCCCTAATCGTCAATCCAGACTGCCCCGCCGACGTCGAAATAATCACCGTTTTGCCGCTGGTTTTTTTAGCGTGGAAAATCGCCTGGCGCTCTTCTTCGCTAATTTTTGAATGCAATTTAAGAACATTCAAATCTGGGTGCTGGCGGCGCAATTCGTTTTCGATCGCCCCCATGGCACGCTTTCCTTCGGTAAAAATCAGTGTTTTGTTAGCGTCTTCGTAGCACTCTTCGCTAAATACTTCGACAACATTTTTGTCAGAAACTTCGTTGTATTCGATATTATGCGGCCGACCTTCTACCTTAACACTTGGAATCGCCCCTTCGTTAATCGATTGATACGCGCGCTGAATTGGCGCTTTGTCCATCGTGGCGCTCATCAACGTCATGTTCCAATTTGGCTGCTCGGTCATCATTTCGGCCGACATACCAACCGCAAATTCGGTTTCAATATTACCTTCGTGGATTTCGTCCGCCACAATCAAAACTTTTTTGTCTTGCCATGCTTCTTGCAATTCTGGGCCACGTTTTTTAAACACCGCCGATGTCATCACCTGAATCGCGCTGTCTTCGGTCATTGTGGTGCGCTCAGAATGCGCCATTCCTACCAAATCATCTGGTTTTTCTAGGCCTTTTTGCGCAAATTGTTCAGTTAATTCTTCGTCAATTCGCTCGGCAATATTATCTACCGTCACGCGCCGCGGCTGCAAATACACAATGTGGTCGTAGCCCATTTCAAGCGCATACTGCGCCAATTGTGTCGACTTTCCGCACCCCGTTTCGCCTTCCAGCAGCGAAATTCGGTTTTCGTCGAGCATCATCATAATTTCGCTTTTGCGTGGGTCGATTGGCAACTCCTTGTTGCCAAAATCTTCCCAGCCTTCACGCCCAAGTTTGGCATTTTGCTCGCGCCACCCGCGGCGGCGTTCTTCAAACCGAATTTTGTTGATAGTTTCTTGTTTGTCGTACTGACCCTGAATGTGCGAATACATTCCCGTATCTTGCCGTTGGGCCGGCTTTGGCCGATAGCCAAAATAATCTGGCGCGTAGCGTTGTTTTAACGGGCTCTCACGACGTTTCATACTAGCCTCACCATACCATGATGTTTCCAAAAATGAAATCATAAGCATAATAAAGTCCGCCCATTATGCAAAAATAAGGGGCGGATATGGCAAAAACGCGCAAATTAGTCGTCTTTTTTGCGGTCCATGCGATCGAGTTTTGCGTAGTGAATGATCAAATAAATCACAAACGCTGTTGCCACAAGTGTGATAAATGATGACACAAACGCGCCCCATTTGAAGTCACCGGTACGCCCGCCAATTTCGAGCGTCCAGGTGGCGGTTGCCAACGCCTCCTGCGAACCAACAATCAGCTGCACGATTGGGCTAATAAAGCCTTCCACTAAGGTCTTTACCGTGTCGCCAGCCGCGGTACCAATCGCCAACCCAACGGCCAGCCCAATCACGCCTTGTTCGCGCACAAAATTCATAAATCCGCCAGCTGGGCTTTCTGCCACGCGCGCTTTTACTTTTCGGGCGCGTTCCTCTGCCCGGGCGCGCGATGCAGCCGCAGCTTTTCGGGCTTTTGCAGCACCGGCGGCTACGCCACGTTTGGTTGTCTTTTTTGCTTCTGCCATGATTTTTTACTCCACAACTACTCAATATTAGCGCTATTGTAGCACTTACATTTTGTTTGGCGCAACAATTCCCAAAATCATCAGGCCAGCGCGCAAGGTATCAGCGTACGTCAGCACCAACCCAAGCCGGTGCGCTTCGTGCTCGCTGCCGACCACCTGGTTTTTTTCGTAATAACGGTTAAACTCTTGCGCCAATTCAAACAAATACGTGCAAATATGGTGCGGTTCAAGCGTGCGTTTTGCCAGTTCGATCACTTCGCTATATTCGCCCATTTTGCGCACCAACGCGCGGTCTTCTTCGCGCACATCAGCCGGCATTGGTATGGTTTTTGCGCCTGATTTTTCTATAATACGGCGGGCGCGAGCGTGCGCATATTGCAAATAGCTCCCGGTGTTGCCGGTTAAACTGACGGCTTCGTTCACATCAAACACCACGTCGCCGCCAATTTTTACCTTCAAAAATTGATAGCGCAACGCACCGGCAATAATTTCGTCATCCGGCTCGCCGTCGCGCTCTACAATTGCCGCCGCAAATTGGTCAAATAGCCAGCCAATTTCGAGCACATCGCCGTTGCGGCTGCTCATTTTGCCGGTGCTTAATTTTACCGTGCCGTGCGGAATATTTTCCGTCACGCCTTTAAGCTCTGGTAGTGCCAATTCAGCCGCAGCGATCACACCTTTAAAATAATCGCGCTGTTCTTCGGCAGTAATAATGTAGCTTTTTTGTGGGTGGAACAAATCTTGCTTGAGCTGCATGAGCCCCAAATCGCGCGCCGCATACAGCCCGCGGCCGTTGCTCGCCACAAACGCGTTATCGAAACTGCCGTGCTCGCTGCCCTTAAAAATATACGCGCCATCCGACGCTTCAAACACGCCAGGCGTGTGCTTTTTGACAATTTCTACGCCCTTCGGATCGGCCAAACTTTCCAAAAAGCGGGCGCTCGTTGGCAAATTGCCTAAACGCTGCACAATTGCGTCGATTTGCGCAAAACTCCACGCCAAACAGAGTTCATAGACTTCTTTGTACAGGTCACTGCTCGGTTGAAACGATTCTTGCGCCAATGCGTCAATTTCGGCCTTAGCGGCGGCATCTTCTTTGTACGCATTCGAACCTTCGGCGTACATTTTACTCATAAATGAATTGCGCTCGGCTTCTGGCACGGCGCGCAGTTTTTCAATATCGCCGTCAATGAACCGCAGCAAACTATACATGCTTTTGCCTACGTGTAGCCCCACGTCGCCGTGGTAACTGACGCGTCGCACCGCTGCGCCATCAATCGCCAACAAATTGGCAATCGTGTCAGCCAAAATCGCGTTCATAGCGTGGCCAATATGCATTGCTTTAAACGGATTTGGGTTGTTCGTTTCAATTACGACACTTTGGCCAGCGCGTGTTGGGCGCGGTTCGCGGCGAGTCAACGCCAGCAATTCACTCGGTTCAAGCGTAATATTAATAAACCCAGGGCCGGCAATCGTCACCGCGTCGTAGTCGCCGGTTTCTTGCAATTTTGCGGCCAATTGTTCGGCAATTTGGCGCGGCGGTTGCTTTAAGCGGCCAGCCAGTTGCATGGCAATATTGGTCGTGTAGTCGCCAAATTGTGGCTCGGGGCGCGTTAAAACTGGCTCGATTTCTACATCGAACAATTCTTTTATACTGTCACTCAAAGTTTGGGTAATTGCGTTCATTACCCTTTATTGTAGCATATTTACAGATTAGAAATCGAAATCGTCGTCATCGGTAACAAGCAAAAGCTCGCGTGCCGAACCCGAAACTGGGCGCAAACCTTTGATGTTTTCAACCAAATAGTTAAGCACACGCATGTCGTCGGTTGCGTCGATATTCGAAAGATTGTGGTGAATTTTTTCCATTGTGTCTTTTTTGTGTTAGCTAATATTCACTTATTATACTAGCATAAGCTTTACTTTTTGTCAAGGGCGGCTTGCACGAGCCCTTCAAAAAGCGGGTGCGGGCGGCGTGGGCGCGAACGGAACTCTGGGTGCGCCTGCGTGGCCACAAAAAAGTCACACGTCGGCGCCTCAACAAATTCTACCAACGAGCCATCAGGGCTCGTCCCAACAATGTTCAGCCCGCCTTCTTCGATTTGCGTGCGGAAATCGTTGTTTACCTCGTAGCGGTGACGGTGGCGTTCAATAACTTCTGTGGCGCCGTACAATTTCGCCGTGCGCGAATCTTCCGTCAGATGCGCGGTGTAATCGCCAAGGCGCAGCGTGCCGCCAGTACTCTCCTGCCCAGCTTGGCCATCCATAATTGCCACCACTGGGTGCGCGGTGTGCGCGTCAAATTCGGCACTATGCGCGTCGGCCAATCCTGCTCGGCGTGCGGCCGTTACCACTGCTACTTGCATTCCCAGGCACAACCCCAAATACGGCACATTATGGCGCAGCGCATATTCAGCGGCGGCAATTTTGCCATCCACGCCGCGTGCGCCAAATCCGCCGGGCACCAAAATACCATCGACTGCAGCAAATTCCTCATCAGTGGCGGTTTCGGCGTTAATCCAGGTTAATTCTACTTGCGCTTGCTTGCTCCAGGCGGCGGCTTTGAGCGCCTCAATCACCGAAATATACGTGTCGTCGTTGTGCATATATTTTGCCACCAAACCAATGCGCACAGTGGGCGCAGAGGTGTCGCTTTGGCGCGCGACAATCGCTTGCCACGGTGCCAAATCTGGCTCATTGGCGTTGCCGGTAAATTGTGTCAGCACGTCGTTGATACCACTTTTAGCCACAATCAGCGGCACTTCGTACACCGTGCTGGCGTTGGGCAGCATAATAACGTGATCGCGTTTGAGCCCGCCAAACATTGCTAGTTTGTCGCCGACATTTTCGGGCGCAGGATCGTCGGTACGCACCACGACGCAATCTGGCGTCAAGCCAAATCCACGGAGGTCGTTAAGCGCATTTTGCGCAGGCTTGGTTTTAAATTCGTTGCTCGTTTTAATATGCGGCACGTACACCACGTGGATATACAGGCAATTTTCGCGCCCCACGCGGTTAGAAAATTCGCGAATCGCTTCAATAAAACTCAAGCCTTCGTAGTCGCCTACCGTGCCGCCAATTTCCACAAAATGCACGTCGCTGCCAGCGCCAGATTTCTCGATTTCATCCTGAATTGCGCCGGTTAAATGCGGCACCAATTGCACGGTTTTACCGCCAAATTTACCCGCGCGTTCGTCTTCGATCAATTGGCGCAACAAACGGCCGCTCAGCGTCGAAGCTTCGCGCGTTAATTCGATATCTAAAAAGCGTTCGTAGTGGCCCAAATCGAGGTCGGTTTCGGCGCCGTCTTTTGTGACAAAACATTCGCCGTGTTCGACCGGATTTAACAGCCCGGCATCTACATTTAAATACGGATCACACTTTTGCACCGTCACGCTGACGCCTTTTGCTTGCAAGACCGCGCCCATTGCTGCGGCGGTGATTCCCTTGCCTACCCCCGACAAAACGCCGCCGGTGACAAAAATATATTTTCGTGATTTTTCCATAGTAGTGCCTTCTTCCATGGAGTTATAGTATAGCACGAAGCGCAAGCGCTTTGCTACTGGAGCGCAAATCGGGCCAAACGTTGGCGCGTGGTTTTGCGGCCGCGCGCTGGCCATTCGCGCAGCAAAATTGCTTCGGCAGATTCGCCTTTTTCGTAATGCGGAATTTCGGGCGGGCACATTTGCCAGCTTTCTACCAACGGTTGCAAAATTTCCCACGAACGGATGATTTCGTCGCTCGAGGTAAACAAGCTTTTTCGCGTGCGGATTGCGTCAACAATCACCTGTTCGTAGGCGTCGGGCAAGGCCTCGTCTTCGGGATAATCAAAGCTAAGATGGCGCTCAACGAGCTTGTTGTCATACCCTGGGCTTTTGGTATTGAGGGCAATTTCAATGCCTTCGTGCGGCTGAATTTTGAACGTCAAATAATCCGTTTGTGAAGAACTTTGGCGCTTAAAATAAATTTTAATTTCGGTGCATTTTTTGTCGAGCGCCTTGCCCGTCGTCAGCTGCAACGGCACGCCGCGCCAACGTTCGCTACGCGACGCCAGCACCACCGATACAAACGTTTCCACGCACGAATGCGGCACCGCCACTTCGTCCAGATACCCCGCATATTGCGCCCGAAATCCGTCCATTGGCGCAACTTTTTCAAGCATATCGAGCGCGTTTTTGCGGTACGTTGGCAGCTTTTCCCAATCAATATTTGATGGCGTATCCATCAACACCAACGCCAATAATTGCATTAAATGTCCCTGTAAAACATCGCGTAGTGCCCCAGTTTGTTCGTAAAATTGTGCGCGGCCTTCAATGTCGATTTTTTCAAACGCATTCACCTCAATTCGCTCAATCGCCTGATTATTCCACACGTGCGCAAACAACGCGTTATGCGCCCGAAACGCCACAATATTTTGCGCCATTTCTTTGGCCATATAGTGGTCGATGCGGTACATTTGCGCCTCTTTGAAATAGCGGCTGGTGCGCTCGACCATTTCGCGCGCGCCTTCTAAATCTAACCCAAACGGCTTTTCGAACAGAATTTTTACCCGGTCGTCGTTCAAACCTGCTTCGCCCAAAAAGTCCACAATCCACGTAGCCGCGCGCGGCGGAACCGACAAATACACCAGCAGCTGGTCGTCCTCTAGCAATTGCAATTCGTCTTTCAAACGGTGGTATTCCGCAACTTTTGCAATATCCATAGTAATAATTTCGGCGTTTGGCGCCAAATCGCCCAACAATTCTTCTTTATTCACCTGGCGACGACTCACGCCATACAATTGCAAATCGCGGAATTCATCCACCTGCATAATTTGGCGCAGCGCCGGCAAAAGCTTGCGCGTGCTTAAATCGCCCGTAATACCAAAAATAAGTAATTTCGTTGCCATGCAAGTAGTATATCACCAAAACTGAAAAAGTTCGATGATTTTTTGCAAATTTTGTGTGAATTTTTGTAAAAAACAATGTTTTTATATCATAGTTGATATATGTCATTGCTTCTGCTTGATCAAAACTTTACAATCGAAAAAATCTATGCTATAATACAAATAGTTCTCAAGGTGAGAACCCCGTTTAGGGATGACTGAGAGGAGAGTTGCCATGTGGCAATCTACCCCGGAAATCGATAAGGCTAAGATGTACTCGACGTACATCTTCGGGGCAGTCGATGAACTTCGACCACTTCTGAATGAAGAGCCTGTTCACCGCATGAGCGGCCTGCGCATTTCGTACAAAGATCGCAAAGAGCGTTCCGGCGAAATCGAGGTGTATCTCGTAAGTTACGAGGAAACCACCGATCACATGAACCCTGTTCGCGTGAAGGTAACAACCCATGACGGAGGTCGTAAAACACCCGACCTTGGGGAAACTGCCACGTTCAACGTACTCGGAAGCTCGTGCTGCCTAAATCTCGTGGACGCCAGCCCGGCCTTCCTGAAGCTGCTGAACAAACAGCTCGCGTAAGCGCCAGCCATCCCCACCAAGCCCCGCAGCTATCACATCGATAGCGCGGGGCATTTTTCCTACTATTTTTTATTAATCTTCAGTAGTCGCCACACCACAAACAGAATCAGCAAGAAGCCAAGGAAGAGCAAAATCACCACCGTGTAGCTGCGCAAGAAGTACAGCACCGCCACCACGACCGCAATAATCCCCCACCAAAGCCCCCATTGTGCGCGCAGCAAGCCAGCTGCCACAATCAGCGCCAAATGTTCAATCAAGAAGATGAGCGCATAGCCCGGCTCGCCCGCCAACGCGTAAATCCCGGTTGAACCCGTTACAAACGCCAGCGCGACCATCAAACGGCGCGCGTATTCCTTGCGCCAAAGTGCCACCACCGCAATGGTGAGCGCCCACCAATGTGCGTACACCACCACGTTTACCTCTGGCAGTAGCGCAGTTGTCATCCACTGCAACGCCACTGTGCCGCCATATACCGCGCCTTCCATAATGGTGCGATTTTTTTGCAAATAACCATGCATGCCAACCACAAATGCCAGCGCAAGTAGCGAACCAGCCGAGGCCAACACTAGCGGTGTCGCAACCGTTTCCGTACCAATCGCGTAGAGCGACGCCACGCCCAGTAATA
>CAMEGH010000002.1 GCA_945916045.1 uncultured Candidatus Saccharibacteria bacterium | reverse complement strand
TGCCCGCGGCGCAAGCGTCACTTCGTCTTCGGCGACATCCAGCCACAAGCCAGCAGCAATCTTTTCTTCAGATTGCTGCTTGCAAGTGAGTGCGCCAGTATTCGAGGCGACGCCGTCTACCGCGTAAATGCGCAGTACCTTCTCCTCGTCTGTGTTGTTTATCATTAGTACAGCGTCTTTTGCAGATTCGCCTTTATCCAACGTGTGAATAAAGATATCGTTTGAGCGTGGATTTTCACGATCAGGCTTTGCAGGCCGGCCGCCCACATCTGTTGACGCGGCGTGCGCAACCCCCGACAAAGACAAGAGTACAATGCCGGCAGAAACCGCTACACCGGCAAACACTTTAGACAAAAAGAAGTACTTCATACCTACGCTACTACTGCGCTGTTAGCGTTTGCGTTAGGCTAATCCGGTATGTTCCAGGCGCTTGTCCACCAGGAATAGTTTGTGACACACCCATTCCCTCGATGTGACCTTCCCAAACATCAGCAGAAGTTGCGTCAGCTGAAGCAAGCGTGATTGTGTCTACCGTACCTTCCAAGAAAGCGGTCGATGCACCGAGCGACACACCAGTCATAGAAGCACCACCAACCGGAGTGATAGTACCTGCTGCAGGATTGATCGTAAGCTGACCTGCGCCCGCTCCGTCGTTGTAATCAAAGGTTTCCGAGCCACCATCCCGCCAAAGCGCTGTCAGCCCGTCTGTTGCAGCTACAGTTAAGTTCCATCCACCGGCTGCCGCTGACGGGTTACTAATATATACTCGCTCGCCACTGCTTCCGTACGTACCTGTCGTAGTTTGTGCTGATGCACTGGTTGTCGTAGTGTTCATCGAGATTGATGGTGCCGTAACTGGGTCACCGTTACTGTCTACAATATCTGTGTGAAGTGTACCTGCAGTAATAGTTTGCGTTAGCTCTGTATTTGCTGATGACTGCGCATATGCCGCGCCGCCCAAAGCCAATACTGTGCCTGCAACCAAAGCTGCAGCCGCAAGATACGTTGTTGTTTTTTTCATTCTAATTTACCCCCGGCGCTCCCGCCATTGATATTGATTTGTAAGTTCATTTTACCACAAGCTTTTCGCGCCGGCAACATAAGCGTGAGCGTTTTTTGCAACCAAAAATCCCCGCTCTTATTGAACGGGGATTTTGGCAACGAGGCGAATTCTACTACGCTTCGTTTAGTTCGATTTCGTCAACCACAATTTCGTCGTCGACGTCTTCGGTAGCTTCTTCTTCAGAAACTGCACCAGTACCGACTGGAATCTTGCGACCGATGATCACATTTTCCTTCAAGCCCTGGAGGTGGTCGATGCGACCGCTGGTTGCGGCGTTAATCAACACACGGGTCGTGTCTTGGAATGACGCTGCCGAGAGGAAGCTGTCGCTCCAGATACTTACCTTGGTGATACCAAGCAGAAGCTGCTTGTACGCGATCAAGGCCTTGCCTTCTTCGGCGAGCTTGGCGTTTTCATCAACTACAGCTGCCTTTGAAACGATATCACCCGTTACAAATGCGCTGTCGCCTGAATCTTCGATCTGCACACGGCTAAACATTTGGCGCACGATGATTTCAAGGTGCTTGTCTGCCACGTCCTGACCCTGCGCTGCGTAGATGCGAAGGATTTCGTTGATGATGTAGCGCTGCGTTGCTTGCGTACCCTTAAGGCGCATCAAATCTTGCAAGTTCAACGAACCAGCCGTGAGGCGGTCACCCGCTTCAACGTAGTCGTTTGCCTTTACAACAAGTTGCATGTTGCCTGGGATCTCGTAGCGAGAAGGCGCGCTGGCGTTGGCTGCAATCACCAACATGTCGTCGGTTGCCTCAACCACGCCGTCGAATGGTGCCACAATTGGCGCCACACCTTCGCTGCCCGCTGCAATCACGTCACCAACTTTTACGTTGCTGCCGTTCTTAACTGCAGGTTTGCGGCCATCAAGCGCGATTTTTTCTACCTTGCCTGAATCTGGCGTAATTTGCACGATGTACTTTTTGCCATCTTCCCACACGTCGACCGTACCGGTTACTTCAGTTACATACGCCTGCCCCTTTGGTGTACGAGCTTCGAAGAGCTCTTCCACACGCGGAAGACCTTGCGTGATGTCGCTACCCGCCACACCAGAGCTGTGGAAGGTGTTAAGCGTTAGCTGTGTACCAGGTTCACCAACAGATTGTGCGGCGATCACCCCAACTGGTTGTGAGCTGTCTACCAACTTACCAGTCGACATGTCGATACCGTAGCTGCGTTGTGGAATACCGCGAAGGTTCTTCGTAGAAAGCACCGATTGAATCTTTACGCTTTCGATTGAGCTATCCGCTTCGATCGCATCAGCGATATCACGCGTAATCAACTCGTCCTTCTTGACATGGCCAGCTACATCTTCTGCAGCGTAACGACCAAGCAAGCGGTTCGCAAATTCAATCATGGTTTCTTCGGTTTCTGCGCGGTAGATTGCGTAACCATCGTCGTCGCCAGCTTCGTCTTCAACGGTAAATACGTCCTGTGAAACGTCAACTAGACGGCGGGTCAAGTAACCAGAGTCGGCAGTCTTGAGCGCGGTGTCGATCAGACCTTTACGCGCACCTCGGGTTGCCACAAAGGCTTCAAGGCTCGAAAGACCTTTCTTAAAGTTCGAACGAATTGGCAGCTCGATTTCGCGGTTAGCGGCGTCCACCTGGATACCGATCATCGCACTAGCAAGCTTCACGTTTGAAATATCACCACGTGCACCAGAGTCAACCATCACCGAAATGCTGGTGTCCATGTGGGCAAGTTGGTCTTTTAGGAAGTCGGTTACTTTACCGTCGACTGCACGCCACGTGTTTACCGTAAGGTTGTAGCGTTCGTCTTCGGTTACCAAACCGTCGTCGAATTGCTCTGAAATCAGCGCAGCTTTGGCGTCACCTTCGGCCACAAATTCGTTGATTTCGTCGAAACTAAGGTAGTCGTCTTTACCAGTTGAAATCGCGGCAGTGGTAGCAAAACGGAAGGCTTGACCTTTCATGCGGTCAGCAGTTTTGGCAGTTTCTTCAGCGCCGTAGCGTTCAAAAATGCGTGCCAATACTTTTTTAAGTTGCTTCTTATTCTGCACGTTGTCGTCGTATGGGTAATCTTCCGGCAAAATTTCGTTGAAGAAGACGCGACCAAGTGTTGTATCGCGGATTTCGCCCTTCGCATACACGCGAATCGGCGATTGCAACTGAATCACACCGTTGTCGTAGGCCATTTCAGCTTCGTACACGCTACTAAACGCTTTGCGTTCTTTGGTTTGTGCTGATGGCTTATCGTACGTAAGGTAGTAGTTACCAAGCACAATGTCCTGGCTGATGTTCAGCACTGGCGAACCATCAGCTGGTTTTAGCAAGTTGTTGGTTGCGCTCATCAATTCACGAGCTTCTTTTTGCGCATCTGCAGAAAGTGGCAAGTGAACCGCCATCTGGTCGCCGTCATAGTCGGCGTTAAAGCCGTTGGCAACAAGTGGGTGCAATTGAATCGCTTTTCCTTCAACCAAGACAGGTTGGAACGCCTGAATTGACAAACGGTGAAGCGACGGCGCACGGTTAAGCAACACGTACTTGTCTTTAATTACTTCATCAAGCGCGTCCCACACAACTGCTTCGCCCGCTTCGATCAAACGAGTTGCTGAGCGAATATTGTGCGCGTGTTCGTGCTTCAAAAGCCAGCTAATAACAAAAGGTTTAAAGAGTTCAAACGCCATTTGCTTTGGCAATCCACACTGGTGGATTTTTAGCTTTGGACCAACCACAATCACCGAACGACCACTGTAGTCTACACGCTTACCAAGCAAGTTTTGGCGGAAACGACCTTGCTTACCCTTGAGCTGATCGCTCATAGATTTCAAGCGACGGCGGCCACCGGTTGCGTTTACAGCGCGGTTACCGCGAGCCGAAGAGTTGTCAATCAACGCGTCGACTGCTTCTTGCAGCATACGCATTTCGTTGCGGCAGATAACTTCTGGCGCGTTCAAGCCGATCAATTTCTTGAGGCGGTTGTTACGGTTAATCACGCGGCGGTACAAATCGTTAAGGTCGCTTGTTGCAAAACGGCCACCTGTTAGCTGCACCATTGGGCGAAGATCCGGAGGAATCACCGGCAACACTGTCAAGGCAAGTGAGCCTGGTTCAATACCGGCAGCTTCCATACCTTCAAGCACCTTTAGGCGCTTCAAAAGCTTCTTTTCGCGCTGGCCCTTGGCACCTTCAACTTCTTCGTTCAATTGGCGAATCAGTTCTGGGAGCTTGATTTCGTCGAGCAAACGCTTGAGCGAACCACCACCCATGCCAACTTCAACGATTTCTTCGTATTCTTCTGGCAAATCACGGTAGTCGTTTTCGCTCATGATTGAACCCTTTACAAGGCTGTCGAGCTGCGACTTTTTGGTATTGTAGTTTGCGTTTAGTTCTTCAACTTCGCGGCTTTGGGCTTCTGCCAATTGCTTGACATCAGCGCCTTCTGCTTCAGCGTCGCGTTCGTAAC
Source organism: uncultured Candidatus Saccharibacteria bacterium (assembly GCA_945916045.1). Classification (GTDB taxonomy): domain Bacteria; phylum Patescibacteriota; class Saccharimonadia; order Saccharimonadales; family Saccharimonadaceae; genus CAMEGH01. The sequence goes on along the minus strand of CAMEGH010000002.1, from coordinate 22,854 downwards.
GCATTTTAATCGCTGCGCGCGCTGCTTCAGTCTCAGCTTCAAGATCAGCCAAGAATTGTTCTTGCTTTTCGCTATCTACGGCAAGCACCACGTAGCTGGCAAAATATGCCACGCGCTCAAGATTACGAACGGTCATGCCAAGCAACAAGCTCATCGCGCTTGGCGTGCCACGCATAAACCAAATGTGCGCAACTGGGCTCGCAAGTTCAATATGACCCATGCGTTCGCGGCGAACGATAGACTTTGTGACGAGCTCGCCGTTTTTATCTACCGCAGTTTCGCGTGAACGAACACCTTTGAGCTTGCTGTCGTGCGGATTGATATCTTTAACTGGGCCAAAGATACGTTCACAGAACAAGCCATCGCGTTCTGGTTTTTGGGTACGATAGTTAATCGTTTCTGGCTTGGTTACTTCGCCGTGACTCCACTTTAGGATGTCGTTGGAACTTGCAACGGCCAGGCGCACTGCGTCAAAATCTGCGATGCCTGTGCTTGGAACTACTCGCGACATATTACGCCTCCTCCTTGTATTCAGCTTCTTCAGCTGCTAGTTGTTCATCTTCTTGTTCGCTTAATTCTTCTAACAAAATGCCACCATCTTCAAGGTCGCCTTCAACTTCGACTTCTTCAGTGCGAACGGTCGGTGTGTCTACGCCGGTTCCCATTGAGGTGCCAGCAATAATGCCGTCAGCGTCTGCCACGACGTCGATGTCGCCATCGCCGTCTATGTCTTCCATCAAGTCAACGCGCAGGCCAAGACCTTGCAATTCTTTTACAAGAACGTTGAATGATTCAGGTAGCTTAGGGCCAACAATCGGTTCACCCTTAATGATCGATTCGTAGGCTTTGGCGCGTCCGTAGACGTCGTCCGACTTAATCGTCAGCATTTCCTGCAGGGTTGCAGCGGCACCATATGCTTCGAGTGCCCAGACCTCCATCTCACCGAATCGCTGACCACCGTTTTGCGCCTTACCGCCAAGTGGCTGCTGGGTAACCATCGTGTACGGGCCGGTCGAACGAGCGTGGATCTTGTCTGTCACCATGTGGTGCAGCTTAAGCATGTGCATCACACCAACGGTTGTACGTTCTTCAAACTGCTCACCAGTTCGGCCGTCCGTTAGCTGCACTTTACCATCACGTGGGAAGCCAGCTTTTTCAAGCTCGTCAGAAATCTTTTCGTCTGACACGCCGTTAAATGGTGGCGTTGCAACGCGGTAGCCAAGGGCTTTCGCGGCCATACCAAGGTGGGTTTCGAACAGCTGCCCAATATTCATACGGCTCGGGACACCAAGTGGATTCAAAATCACGTCGATCGGCGTACCGTCTTCCATAAATGGCATGTCTTCTACCGGGAGAATACGCGCCACCACACCCTTGTTACCGTGGCGACCAGCTAGCTTGTCACCAACCATAATCTTGCGGGTTTGCGCCACAAAGATTTGGATTTGCTTCAACACACCAGCCTTTAGTTCGTGGCCAAGTTCGCGGCTAAAGATACGTACGCCAACCACTTTACCACCACCGGTGTTGTTCATGCGCTGCGACGTATCACGAACGTCTTTGGCTTTTTCACCAAAGATAGCACGCAATAGACGCTCTTCGCTCGAAAGCTCTTGCTCACCCTTTGGTGTAATCTTTCCAACCAGTACATCGCCAGCTTTCACTTCAGAACCAACTTGCACAATTCCTTCTTCGTCAAGGTGGCGAAGGCTGTGTTCGTTTACGTTCGGGATGTCGCGAGTAATTTGTTCGTTACCAAGCTTGGTTTCGCGCACTTCCACCATGTAATCTTTAATGTTGATACTGGTAAGTTCGTCGTCTTGCACAAGGCGATTGCTAATAATAATCGCGTCGTCCATGTTGTAACCACCCCATGGCATAAACGCCACGCGGAGGTCGCGACCTGGGGCAATTTCGCCGTCAGCGATAGAAGCACCTTCAATCAATACGTCGCCCTTCTTGACCTTTTGGCCACGAATTGCGCGTGTTTTTTGGTTGATTGAACGGTCGTCGTTACTCTTTTCAAAGTGCACAACGTCGTATTTCTTGACGCCATCAGCATATTTTACTTCTACCACGTCGCCATCTGCACGAACCACTTCACCGTCGGCTTCGGCCACGATAAGTTGGCTTGAGTTGCGAGCAATTTCTTTCTCGATACCAGTACCGACGGTCGCTGCTTCTGGATTAATAAGCGGCACAGCCTGGCGTTGCATGTTTGAACCGGTCAATGAACGGTCGATACGGTTTTTCTCGATGAATGGGACAAGTGAAGCGGTTGAACCAAGAATTTGCTTGTGCGCGGCGTCCATCAAGGTAACTTCTGAAGCATCAGCCATACCAGGTTGCATTTCGATACGAGCGTTCACGCGTTCGTCGACAAATGTACCGTCGTCGTTGAGCTTTTCACCAGCGTCGGCAATCACTTCGGCGCGCTCTTTGGCAGCATCAAGATAGACTACTTCGTCGGTTACTTTGCCGTTTTTGACGCGAAGGTACGGCGTTTCAATAAAGCCATATTCGTTCACGCGAGCGTAACTTGCAAGGTTCAGTACCAACCCAATGTTGGCACCTTCTGGCGTTTCCACCGAACAAAGGCGACCGTAATGAGTCGGGTGGGCGTCGCGAACGTCAAATCCAGCACGTTCACGGCTCAAACCGCCAGGACCCATCGAGCTTAGGCGGCGTTTGTGGCTCAGTTCGGCAAGCGGGTTTGTTTCGTCCATCAATTGTGAAAGTTGTGAACTCGCGAAGAATTCGCGCACGGCAGCAACTACTGGGCGGGCGTTAATTAGCTGGCCAGGCGTTACATTTTCGATGTCGCTCATACTCATGCGATCCATCGCGTTTCGTTGCATACGCAGCATACCAACGCGGAATTGGCGCGCCACAAGTTCACCCACAAGGTTGACGCGGCGGTTTGAAAGTGAATCGATATCGTCACCAGGTTCTTGTGTGTTATTCAGGCGAATCAGCTCTTTGATGATCGCGATAAGGTCGCTCACCTGGAAGACGCGGTTTTCGGTCGTGTTTGGCAAATCGATACCAAGGCGCTGGTTAATTTTGTAGCGACCAACGCGGCTGTAGTCGAAGCGCTTGAAGTCGAAGAACATACGTTCGATCATTGAACGAGCGTTATCAACCGTTGCCAAATCACCTGGGCGAAGGCGGCGGTAGACTTCAATCAACGCTTCGTTTGAACCACGAGACGTATCCTTTTCGAGGGTTGCTTGAATATAGCTAGTGTCGCCAGTATCAACATCGGCAAACAATTCTTTGATTTCGCTTGATTTTGCGTGACCAAGTGCGCGCAGAAGCGTCGTGACTGGCAATTTGCGGCGGCGGTCAATCTTTACGTAGATGGCACCGTTTGACGCAGTTTCAAATTCCAACCATGCACCACGGCCAGGAATCAATTTGGCGCTGTAGTTGTTTTGGCCAGCAACAGCGTCGGCAGTAAAGAAGATACCGCTTGAGCGAATAAGCTGTGAAACGACCACACGTTCGGTACCGTTTACAATAAACGTTCCGCGTTCGGTCATCCATGGGTAGTCACCAAGGTAGATTTCTGATTCTTTTACTTCACCGGTTACCTTATTGGTAAGTTCAACGTTCACGTGCAGCGGCGCGTCGAAGGTGATGTTGTTTTCTTTTGCAAATCGCTCAGGATTTTTTGGGTCCTGGAATGCGTATTCTTTAAAACGCAGTTCAAGTTTTTGCCCGGTGTAATCCTCAATCGGGTTTAGTTCCGCAAAAATCTCGCCCAAACCAGTTTCGACGAACTCTTTCCAAGAGTCCTTCTGGTGAGCGATGAGATCTGGGATTGGTAACGCTGTGTCGTCTGCCGTGAAAAACACACGTTCAGACACCTTAGGTGACGTTTTTGCCATCTTTGCTCCTCGCAGTTAATTTGTTGGTGAATCGATTCGGCGCCGAAGAATCTCTGCCGTTCAGTCTTGAGCGCTAAAGTCGCCAGGCTTTAGTGCGTAATTAACTGAAGGTACACTACTTCTTAGATAGCAGTATAGCGTATTTTTAGCGTATTTTCAAGAGGAGAATGTGGAGTTTGCCGGGAATAATTGCTCGCAAGGAAAAACGCGCTCGCCCCAGAAGGAGCCAGCGCGCACGCGTGGAGTTTGTTAGTAGATATATACCACGGCGTCGTTTCCGCCTTCGCAGCGAGCAGCTTCGAACTCGTGCTCGGCCCAAATCACCGTTGTATCACCCATGGATGAACATTCCATTTCGTAGGTTTGCTTGGTGACCGGGCTTTTAGCGACGACTGTTTCGCGTGGGTCCTTCTCGAATTCCTTGCGAACCTCCTTGGCGAATGCGCAGCTGGTGGTTGCTTTAAAAGCGGCTGAATGACCGTCATCGCAGAAAAGCCAGTTGTTGTCGTGCGACACGACTTCATCGGCTGGCCGCGGCGCGGAAGACGACGTTTCGCTTGAGCTGGTCGACCGCTTCGATTCGCTCGAATCGGTCGATTCAGTCGTGCTGCCGGTTGTCTTCGTGGACGTTTCCGTCTCTGTTACCGTGGTTGTCACGGTAGACGTGCTCGCCGCCGCCGGATCAGGTGATGAACCGCAGGCAGTTACCGCCAGCGCACTTGCGGCGATGACGATAAACACTCCGGTTTTCTTGATAAGGTTCTGCATAGGAACTCCAATGCTCGTTGGGTCTTGGTGAAATATTTCTACCATTTATATCATAGCATAAAATTGACAAAAAGAAAAGCCGCTGAAGCGGGCGAAGGAGTAAATGAACTCAAACTTCGGTAGCTTTCGGCGGGAGTACGGGGAGTTCCCAGGAGGCGAGCGAGGACTGCTTCAGAATCGACACAAACATCTCGACAATCGCTTCTTCTTTTTCAAGTGCAACCGGCAGATCAAGAATATCCTCGATAATCTCCTGGCTTCCGAGGATGAAACGTTCAATACACTCCTCGGTCAACTACTATTCTGCCAGGATGACGTCCAAAATCTTCTGCCGATCTTCCGAAGAAAGATTGTCCAAAAACTGCTGAGTTGCCTCGTTCGACGGCGTAATATCAGCTTCGATAACAGCCTTGAAGGTCATGATGACTTCCTATCTACTCGATGTAAACGAACTTTCGTACATCATATATATCAGCACATAATTGCAAAAAGTCAATCATAGCACATTGAACACCAACCATTCACTTGCTATACTAAACGCATGAACGAATCCCCTTCTCCGACCTCCGAATCAACCAATGCACTTTTAAACAAACTTCGCGCCGCCGTACTTGGCGCCAATGACGGCATCGTCAGCACCGCCGCCGTGGTGATGGGTGTGGCCGGTGCAACACCTGACAATCAAGCAATTGCCACTGCCGGATTTGCAGCATTAATAGCCGGCGCACTTTCGATGGCCGTGGGCGAATATGTGTCGGTTAGTAGCCAAAGCGATTCTGAAAAATCGTTCATCCGTAAAGAAAAGCAAGCCTTAAAACTCGACCCCGAAGGCGAAGAAGCACAGCTGGCCGCCTACTACGAATCACAAGGTGCATCGCCCGAAACCGCCAAAAGCGTCGCCGCCGACCTTTCACATTCAAATGCCTTGCGAGCACATTTGCGCATGCATTTTGGCATTGATGAAGATGATTTGAACAGCCCTGTGCAAGCAGCGGTCGCTTCGCTTTTTGCGTTTACCGCTGGCGGCTTGGTGCCATTTTTGGCAGTAATTTTAGCGCCAGACACCGCCAAACTGCCCGTCACGTTTTGCGCAGTAGTGTTGGCGCTCGCAATCACCGGCTACCTAAGCGCCCGGGCCGGAAATGCACATAAAGGCCGCGCAATTGTGCGCTTAATTATCGGCGGCGCTTTGGCTATGGGACTTACCTACGCAATTGGCGCGCTTTTTGGCACACAGTTGCACTAAAATTCCTACAAAAAACGGGAGTGTTATACTCCCGCAATTACTTCGTCGATTAAGCCATATTTCTTGGCTTCTTCCGCGCTCATCCAAAAGTCTCGATCGGCGTCTTTTTCGATTTTGGTGATTTTTTGGCCGGTATTTTTTGCTAAAATTTCGTTCAAGCGCTGCTTCAAATACAGGCCTTCGCGCAAGGTAATTTCTTGATCGGTAATCTTGCCTTGGGTGCCACTGCTTGGCTGGTGAATCATAATGCGACTATTCGGCAGCGCCACACGCTTGCCTTTAGTGCCGCTGCTGAGCAAAAATGCACCCATGCTCGCCTGCAGGCCAATCCCAATCGTTTGCACATCTGGCTGAATATACTGAATTGTGTCATAAATCGCTAGGCCGTCATACACACTGCCGCCCGGGCTGTTAATATACAGCTTGATGTCTTTTTCCGGGTCGGCGTAGGCCAAGTGGAGCAGCTGCGCCACGACCAAATTGGCGGTGTGTTCATTTACGCCTTCGCCTAGGAAAATCACGCGCTCATTGAGCAAACGGCTGTAAATATCAAACGCACGCTCGCCTTCATGCGACTTTTCTATAACAGTTGGAACCAGGTAATCGTTGGGCTTATACATACTTTTAGTATACAAGAAAATAGCACTCGTTGCAATTGAGTGCTAAATTCTGCGCTTAGGTAGCAACTATTTTGTGTTAAGTTCTACCAATTTGAGGATGGTTTTGTCGGTCAGCAAACGGTTGGCAATATCGCGCTGCGCTTCTGGCGATTTAAGCTGTTCGTGCACTTCGTCACTTGGATACTGCGCGCCAAGTTGGTTCATTTTTTCCAGCAACTCTTCCTCGGTCGCTTCTACCTTCAGCTCTTTACTGAGTTCCGCAAGCACCAAACCGGCTTTCACGCGGCGTTCAGCGGCTTCTTTCACCTCTGTTTCAATCCATTCTTCTTTGTCTTTGAAGTTCTTTTCGGTCAAGTAGTTTTCGAGCGTTAAGCCGCGGTACATCAAGTTTTGCGTCATGTCTTGTTCGATTGAACGAATTTGGTCTTGCATCAAAATTTCTGGCACCGGCACGGTTGATTTCTCCACCACTTCGGTTACGAGCGCGTCCTTCAATTTCTCGGCCGCTTCGTTTTCTTTTTGCTGCGTAATTTCGCGCTTGATGTCGTCTTCAAATTCCTTAACGGTTTTGAACGGACCAGCCTTTGCGGCAAGTTCGTCAGTCATTTCTGGCTCAACAACTTCTTTCACTTCGTTGATCGTCGTTGTAAACACGACGTCTGCGCCCTTTAGATCAGCCACGTGGTAGGTGTCCGGGAAGGTCACTTCAAGATCGAAGGTTTCGCCGGCTTTTTTGCCCACAAGCCCTTCTTCAAAGCCAGGAATAAAGCTGCCGCTACCAATCACAAGGTCATACTTTTCGCCCTTGCCGCCATCAAATGCAACGCCGTCTTTCTTGCCTTCAAAGTCGATATTTACTTCGTCGCCATTTTTTACCGCGCGCTCAACTGGCTTCTTTTCGGCAAAGCCTTGCTTTACGCGGCCGATGATTTCGTCAACGTCTGCTTTTGAAACTTTTACAGCTTCTGGCTTGGCTTTAAGGTTTTTATAGTCACCAAGCTTTACCTTTGGCAACACTTCACACTCTGCTACAAATTCAAGTTCTTCGCCCGGCGCAAATTTCTTCACTTCTACTTCTGGGCGGTCAAGCGCCTGTAAATTTTCGCTCATAAAGGCGTCGGCTACGGCCTTTGAAAGGGCTTGTTCGAGCGTGTGCTGCGCAAGTGTATCTGGGTTCACATTTTTGGCAGCAACGCTGGCTGGCACTTTGCCTTTGCGGAAGCCGTCAACCTTCATGTCGCGGGCCAATTTTACCAACGCAACTTGCTCTGCGTCGTTCAATTCTTTGGTATCTAAAGTAACGCTAATCGCTACTTTCGTGTCGGATAGGTGTTTTACAGATTTCTTCATATCTGTTTATTATAGCAGCGTTCAGGGGCAAAATAAAGGCGACCGCTGCAAAATGATACTATTTCTAGTCGATCAGCAAATCGTCGTCGTCATCATGCTGGCGAACGCGACGATCGGCCAATCTGGTGACCAGTCTTTCAAACGAAAGGCGCTCTTCTTCGGCGGTAGCCATTTCTTTAAGCGTAAAGAAACCTTGCTGCAATTCCGTTTCGCCCACAAAAATCATGTACGGCACCTGGCGTTTTACGACCGCTTTAATTTGCTTGTCGATTTTGCGCTCAGAAATATCAATCTCAACATTAATGCCTTCTTTACGAAGTTTTTGCGCAAACACGATTGCGTCGTCGAGTACGTCGCCAACAATCACCAGGCTAACATCAGCCGACGGCGCCAGTTTTGGAATAAGATTGTGCGTTTCGAGGAAGAGCATCAGCGGGGTCAAGCCAGGAGCAAAACCAACCGTTGGCAGCGGGTCAACCCCAAACAAGCCAACCAAGCCGTCGTAGCGCCCGCCGCCAAACATGCTGCGGTTGTTTTCTGGCGCTTTATCAACCACCTCAAACACCATCCCGGTGTAATAATCCAGCCCGCGCATGAGCGTCGCGTCAAATTGCGCATTTCTGACGCCAGCGCGTTCAAGCTGGTCAAACAAATCTTTAATTTCGACAAAGGTTTCGCTTTGGCGCAGTTCGCTCGGCAACTCTTTAATTGTTGTGGCGGTTAAAATTGTGGCAATTTTTTGCAGGCCAATTGGCGCGTTTTCTTCGCCAAAAATTTCGGTCGCTTGCTGCTTAAACGTTTCGGCTGGAATTTTGTTTTTGCGGTCAAACAATTTCATCATCAAGTGCGATTGCACCGAATCGAGCTCAAAATAATGCGTCATCATATAATTAATAAATTCGCGGTGATTCACCTTAATTTCGAACATGTCGTCGCGAGCGCCAAATTCCTTGAGCGATTCGTACGCCAGCGTTAAAATTTCGGCATCGGCGCGCACCGAATCAACGCCAAACAAATCTACATTCAGCTGCCAAAACTCGCGCTCGCGGCCACGCTGCGGGCGTTCGTAACGCATAAAATTTGCGATTGAAAACAACCGTGCCGGGTAGCCGAGTTCTTGGCGACGCGCAGCCACCATGCGGCTAATTGTCGGCGTCATTTCTGGGCGAATCGCCACCGTGCGCCCGCCACGATCTTCAAACATATAGGTTTGTTCGCCGGCCAACTCTTGCCCGCTTTTGGCGGTATACACCTCGAGCGGCTCAAGCAACGGCGCACCATATTCTTCGTAGCCATGGCGCTGCACAACACGCTTCCATGTGGCAAAAATGTAATTTTGCAAGCGCTTGTCTTCTGGATAAAAATCGCGCGTGCCTTTGTACGGTTGAGGTGATAGTGCATTCATAATTGATTTTATTATTGCATAATTTGCACCAAAATACAAGCAAAAGCAAAACCCCGCTCATAAAGCGGGGCTGGCTTGCGCGCGAGATGATTATCCGTTGCGGCGGCTCATTGCGTAGTAGTAGCTTGCAAGAGAGATACTGCTGATGCCGGCAACTGCGCTCAAAAGGCTTGTTGTCGCACCAGTTTTTGGAAGTTCTGTTGGGGTTGGTGGTGTTGGTACCGGTTCGTCTTCACACTTCGTAAGGTCAACTGTGTGCTTGTCAGCATCAAGCTCGTCTTCCTTAATGGTGATGATTTCTTTGGTTTCAACTTCACATACCTGAACCTTCTTTGGCTCACAATCAGCTAAGTTTTTGCTGTGCTTCGCTTCGTCGAATTCGCTTTCCTTAATAGTAACGATCGTCTTCGATTCTAGTTCACACACCTTAATCTCAACCTCTTCACAATCTTTCAAGTTCTTTGAATGCTTGGTTTCGTCAAACTCGTCTTCGTTGATAGTGATGATTGTTTTGCTTTCAAGTTCACAAACTTTGATTTTCTTTTCTTTACAATCGTCAAGATTTTTGCTGTGTTTTGCTTCGTCAAATTCACTTTCTTTGATTGTGATAATTCGCTTTGATTCAAGCTCACACACCTTGATTTCTTTTTCCTTACAGTCCTCAAGGTTCTTTGAATGCTTGGTTTCGTCGAATTTATTTTCCTTAATGGCAATGATTTTCTTCGACTCTAGTTCACACACCTGAATTTCTTTTGGCTCAGGTGGTTTTGGCGGTTCAACCGGCTTTGCGTAAATTGGGTTACCGCAAGCTTTTACCAACGCGTATTTAAAGTTACCTTCCGCGTCAAGCACAATCAGCGCATCCAAGCTACCGCCAGGATTTGCAAACGCTTCACCGCCTACGTGTGATGTTTGGTAATACTTTTTGCCGTTAATGCTGATTTCGTGTGTTGATGGTTTGCCCAAATTTTCACGACCGATACTTGCAGCATTTGTCGCTACAACGCGGCCTTCTGCAATAACTTCACCACGGTTATTTGCCGTACCATGCACTACGCGGTCGCCCGCTTGCACTTCGCGCTTGATCCAGTAGTGGTCCATAATCGCACGAACGTCGCCGTGTGCATTTTCATCGTATTTAGCGGTTAATTCGTTGTAATCCGCAATACCACATTTAATAATTGAATTGGTCGAACAGTCTCGAGCCATTGCCTGAGCTTCCCCCAAGCCCATGCGATAAATTCCAGCCCCGGCAGTTACTACGAGTGCTAGCACAAATAGGCCAGCCACTGCAGCTTTTGTTCCTGCAAAGTAACGGAATTTATTTAACATTGATACTCCACGCATAAAAACTCCTTACGTTATACCTACATATTAGCATTTTTATGTTTATATGTCAATAGTGTTTATGTTGTTCAGCCCACTTATATAGCAGTATACCACTTGCCACGCCAACATTTACAGAACGCGTGCTGCCGTATTGCGGGATTTTCACCATAAAGTCAGCCGCTTCAGCCATTTCTGGGCTTAGCCCCGGGCCTTCGCCGCCAAATACTAGAACGGCGTTTTTAGGGAGTTCTACCTCTGGTAAGTTGCGAGCATTTTTGTACGTATCAACCGCAATAATTGCCTTATTTTTGACGCTTTGCAAAAAATCTTGCACTGTTGGGTGATGTTCAATCGTCAAATATACATCGGTTACCATCGCACCGCGGCGATTCCATTGTTTTTTGCCAATAATATGCACTTTTTGCGCGTTAAATGCGTTGGCGTTGCGCACAATCGTACCGATGTTAAAATCGTGCTGCCAATTTTCGATCGCAACTTCTACTTCGCTCGCGTTTTGGGCCAAATCTTGCTTAATTGCCGCGACCGTCCAGTAGCGATATTTATCTTCAACGTTGCGCGTATCGCCATTTTGCAATAGTTCTTGGTCGTAGTGCGGGCCTTTTGGCCACGGTTTTGGGTGGGGCGGCACGCCGATGGGCTTGTTCATACAACTAGCGTAGCACAGATTCGCGCACTACAACGAGCGCGGGCTTACCGTCAGCGGCCACCAGCGGGCAGCTTCGTATGGCAGCACATACCTATCAAATAGGCCAGTTTTTACGCCAATTGCCGTGCCGCCGGCAAGCGCATGATACGTGTCACTTTCCTCGTCATACATTGCGTACAATACCACTTTATCGCCCTCGCCCAGCTTTGGCACGCCCGAGCCAACATATCGTGCACCTTCCATGCCGCCATATATGTACGCAAGCGTAATCACTTCTTCGCTCACTTCGCCTTTGTGTATGTTTGTTACTTCTACTTCATGCACAATATGAGACACAGAAGGGTGTTCAGGGTAAATATTTCGCTCCACTCCTTCATCAGCCACCACACCTTCAATCACCACCCCTGCGTCATGCTCCACTGCGGCAATTGTTGTATACGCTGGATGGTCAAAGCGTGTATTTGCAGCGCTTCCCGTTTCCGGCAAAAAGAACACTGGGAAAAATAGTACGCCAAAGGTAAGTATAATCATCGTAATAAACGTCAAGATTCCATAAAGAAACCATGATTTTTTGGATATTTTTTTCACTTCAAGCTTTTGCATCGTATAGCTATTGTAGCAAAGCACCAGCATATTCGCATGCGTATCTGGTATACTAACAAAAGATATGATCGGATTTAATCACGCCATGGCCGGAGTAATTGTGGCCGCAGCCGTACCGGCGCCGTTTGTGCCAATTGTGGCACTTCTTAGCCATTTTGTGATGGACGCGCTGCCGCATTTTGGCAATAGCGAAACATTTAAGCCATACAATCGGCCGTTTAAATGGCTTTTGTTTTTCGATGCGATTGTCTGCTTTTTAGTGCTTGCAGGCGGAATTTGGCTCTTTCCAGATAAATGGTGGTTTGTGATTATTGGGACGTTTTTTGCTACGTTGCCAGATTTCTTGTGGCTTTTACAGGGCAAAGTTTCGTGGATGAAGAAGTATTTTACGTTTGCAAAACGCATTCAATGGAGCGAAACGCCAGACGGCTGGACATATGAAATTGCGTATTTTGTGCTGATGTTTATGGCGGTGATTTACTTGGCGTAAAGTGCCGCTACACAAAAAACAGCCCGCACGTTCGCGGGCTGTTTGTATAAAAAGTGTAATTACTTTTCGTCTTTATCACCTTCAAGCTTGTCTTTGGCTGAATCAAGCATGTCGTTTACTTTGTTGCCGACGTTTTCTTTCACTTCGCCAGCCTCTTCCTTCAGCTCGCCGGCCATTTGGTCGGTTTTACCTTCTGCTTCAAGTTCTTGGTTGCCCGTTACTTTGCCGGCCATTTCTTTTGCAGATCCCTTTAGTTTATCATCAAGTCCGTCCATGGATAGCTCCTTTCGTTACTTGTATTGTACTTCTATAGTAGCACGCTATAGGTGCGAGTGCTAATTCTGCGCTGCGCGTTCGATCACTTCACGGTAACGATCAACATAATTATTTACCATCACTTCGGCAGAAAATTTCGCTTCGACACTTTTTCGGCACGCTGCCGGGTCAATTTCATCTACGCGGTTTGCGTACGCAAAAAACTCTTCTTTCGTATTTGCCAAAAAGCCCGTAACGCCATGCTCAATAATTTCTGGCATTGCGCCGCGGTTCATTGCCACTACAGGCGTACCACACGCGAGCGCTTCAATTACCGCCATACCGAACGGCTCGTCCCACTGAATCGGAAATAGCAACGCCTTCGCTTCAGAAATAAATTCCATCTTCTTATCATCGCTCAAATTTCCCGAGTAGGTAATCATCGGGTCGCCGGCAATCTCTGGCCAAATCTTTTTGGCGTAATACTGAAATTCTTCGTTACGCCGATACTCGCTCACGTCTTTAGCAAGCTCTAGCATCAACTTACGGTTCGACCCAATTCCTGCCACGGTTCCTGCCATTCGCAGCCGCTTCGCAAACTTTTGCGCAAATTCCACTGCCACCGCTTGCCCTTTGTCGTGCGTAAAACGCGCTAACGTAATGTAATAATCCTTCTTTTCTTTTTTAAAAGGAAACGCCTTGTAATCGATAGCATTGTGCACCGCCGGTAACATATGTGGCTGAATTTCGCGCGGCGCAGCTTTCGCCATAGCTTCAGAAATACACACAGTATATAAATTGCCCGGATGCATATATTGCAACTGTGTGCGATTATCCATCTGGCCACTCGAAATAGTATGCTCGGTTGAAAATGGCGGCCCGTGAAAGGTATGCAGCACTGGCGGCATTCCGGGAATTCGGCTTACGGGAGAGAAGAAGCTTGGGCCAATATACGGATTGTGATCGTGAATAATATCAAAATCACCAGCAGCTTCGATTACTTTTAGCGAATAATTTAGGTGCGCCTGCATCGCCTGAAGCGGCGCGTCGTAATAGGGATAATCAATCGTATCAAACAATTCTTCATGGTAAATTGCGTGCGTTTTTACCCCGTTAATGGTGCGTTTTCCGTTTGCAAATACCTCAACAATAATGTCGTCGCGTTGCTTTAGCTGCTCGATAATACCCTGCACAACCAGCTCAATTCCGCCGTATCCTGCAATCGGCATCGCCAGCCATGGCGGAGTGATCATAGCAACCTTAAGCGGCGTTTTGCGAGCCACCTTTGCCACGTCACCTTGTTGCTTCATAGTAATTTTGATTATATCACAAATTCGTCGTATGATAGGAGTATGACAGAAAAGCACGGTACGCATTCACTACCTGACGGCTTTCATCTTCTGCCGGACGAAGAGCTTGTTGTAGCGGAGAAATTCGACGCGCGCCCGCTTAAAAAACACCTTTCAGGCTTAGAGCAAATGCTACGCCTCACCAGCGCAGAATCGCCTGATATGATCGGGCAAACTGGCCCGGCGCTAGCAGCTATTGCCATAAAAGCGAGCGATCTTGCTGTTCCACAGGAGGCGCCACAGCATTTGCGCCTCTATGAAGCAGTATTCGGCAGAGATTCACTGCGCGCGGCCATCGACCTTATTTCTGTGCACCCAGAACTTTCGCGCGCATCGGTACTGCGCTTGGCAGAATTACAAGGCCTAGAAGATAATGTTGATCGCGAAGAAGAAATGGGCCGAATTGTACACGAAGCCCGCGAGCTTGCCGACCCAGAAGCTAGGCGATTAACAGCGGAACGCGGCTGGGGCTGGCCCTACTACGGCTCGGTTGATGCGACGCCGGAATTTGTGCGCACTTTAACGGCCTATTGCCAAAAATCAGAAGAAAATACGGCATTTTTAGCAGAAGAATATATTGATAAAAACGGTAATACACAAACCATTAGCCATGCACTCGAACTGGCACTTTCGTGGATTGACCGGCGCATCAACAGTAATACCGAAGGCTTGATTGAATACAAAACGCCGCTCAAAAACGGCATTGAAAACCAAGTTTGGAAGGATTCGCCTGATGCGTATCACCATGCCGACGGCACGATTGCAAATCACAATAAGGGCATTGCCTCGATTGAGGTGCAAGTTACCGCGTACGACGCAATGCTGGACGCCGCTGAACTATTTCGTACTATTCTTGATGAACCGCGCCGCGCCGAAGAGCTGGAACATAAGGCGCGCTATTTGAAAAAAGCCATTCTGGAACTGTTCTGGACCGAAGAAAAAGGCGGATACTTTGTGCTAGGGCTCGACCGCGACGAACACAATCAGCTACGCCAAATGAAAATCCGTACGTCCAACATGGGGCACGCGCTTAATTCGCGACTACTTGAAGGCGATGAGCTAGACATTGTACGAAAACGCGAGGCGCTTGTGGCGCAGCTTTCAAGCCCGGAAATGCAAAACACCAGCGGTATCCGCACGCTTGCAAGCGATGAAGTGCGCTTTCGGCCAGGTGCGTACCATAACGGCAGCGTGTGGCCGTGGGACACACACCATATTACAAAAGGCTTGCGCCGCCAAGGCTACAGCGATATCGCCACGTCGCTCGATGACAAACTTCTTTCAATTCACCGTACATTAGGTATTTTCCCCGAATACGTGCGCGGCGATACAAGCGACACGCCGTCAATCAACACACACTTAATTGAAGTGCGCGACAAAACAACCAAGAAGATTAATCGAGTCGAGCAACCGCCGCAAGAAATTCAAGCCTGGACGGTTGCCGCCATGCTGGCCACCGAAAGCCGGCGACAGCGGTCGTGAGATATTCTATATAAAAAATACACCTCTGCATGCGAGGTGCATTTTACTAATCAACAATTCTTTACTGCCCGTAGGTAGCCTGTGCGACCGTAGTGATATCTGGACGCAAGTGCGACACCACCGAACGCAATTCTGTAGCGGTTTTTACGCCAGCGTTAAGTGTGCCGTGCGGGTCAAATACCGCCTTTACCTTTGTATACAGTTCGGTTAATTCTGGACCGTTTTGTTTGTTACTGAACGGTGCCTTTAGGCGACCTTCCGCGCTCTCAGCAACCAGCGTACCGCCATGGCGCGTTACCAATTCGGCAAATTCGTCATACAGCTTAAGCATACGTTGTTTATTCGTAACGGTGCGCAAATTAAACTGCGGCAAGAAGTAATATACGCTATCGTTCACGTAGCCATAGTGTGGCATGGCGACTTTGTGCGCCAACGAAAGCTTACGAATTGCATTAGTAAATTCTTCGTAGCGTTCGGCTGGCACGTGCACACCGCGGAAAAGCGGCGTGACTACCGCATCTTTTACGGTCGCTTGCTGCGCCGCACGGATGTAACTTTCGATCGCCATAAGTTCGGCAATTTCGGCCTCTTCTTCGGCAATTTGCACGTGTGTCGCGTTCAATTTTTCGGCCGCTTTTTGCAATTTCTTCACTTTTCGTTTGCGCGTTCGTTCGCCAAAATCAGCAAATCGGCACAAAATCACGCCGGCCAGCTTTTTCTTTTCGGCGATTGCTTCGGCAATAAACGCATGGCGCTTGCCATTCGAAACCGCTACGCGCAGCAATTCGGCGTCAAGGAGCGTGGCATATTCTGGATTATGTTTGCGCACTTCTTCAAGCGCATCGTTCATATCTTGAGATGAGCTAAAGGCGATCGCAATCACCGACTGTTCTTTGTTGTAAAATTCCGCCTTCAAAATCATCTCAGAAATAATTCCAAGCGTTCCCTGAGAACCAGCGAATAATGGCGTTAAATCAAAACTACCACTCGCGTCTTTTACCTTCGCAATGCTCGCGTACCCGCTATTATCAAAGCCTTCTGGGTCAAGCTTGTTGTTAATGAGCGATTGATTATCCTCAATTAAGCCATCAATCTCGCGGTAAATTTCGCCTTCGAAATCTTGCTGACCCTTCTTCTTACTAAGTTCGCGCTTACTAAGGCGGCGTGTTTGAATCACATCACCATTCGCCAGCACCACTTCAAGCTCTTCAACGTAGCTGTCCATCGCACCGTATCGGCCGCTAAACGGACCGCTGGCATTGTTTGCCACCGCGCCGCCGATCGTACTGTACTGCTCGCCTTCTGGTGCTGTTGGGATGTAGCACCCGTGCAAACGTAGCGCCTGATTCACTGCGCCAAAAAGCGCGCCCGGTTGCACACGAATCAACCGCTGCTTGTTATCAAACTCAAACACTTGATTCATGTACGCTGGCGTATTAAGCAAAATTCCGTTCGTGATTGATGCACCAGTTTGGTCGGTACCCGCCCCGCGCGCCGTCACACTCATAACGTGGCCTTTTTCTGCCAGTTGATACGTAAACCGCGCCACCTTGCGGATGTCGTTCGTCACCCGTGGGTACACGGCAATTTCAGGCGTCATCGTCAAAATGCTCGCATCGGTCGCCAACGCTTTTCGCGTCGCAATATCTGTCGTTACATCCCCTAGGATGTGTTCATTTAGGTAGTGAGCAATTTTACTCATGACACTCCTCTATTCTAAGCTTTACCACTATCATAGCACAAAATTCTTTTTATTTTGCAGGAATTTAGGCATTTTCTGCACGCACCAATAACGCTTCAAATGGATGGAGGGTAATAACGTTCGAATCAAGGTCGTATTCGTGCGGCGTGTTGGTGTTGCAAATCACGCGACCCTTGCGTGGCAAAGTAACTTGCACGTCGTAATCGGCAAAATTGATTGCCGTGTAGAATTCTTCACCATCTAAATAACGTTTGAACGTCATATATTCGTCGTGATCTTCTTGCCAGTTGGTGTATTCGCCGTAGCGCAGCGCTGGTTCGTCTTTTCGCAAACGTAGCAATTTTTGGTACATCTTCCAGAACGAGCTTGGGTCGTTTTGCTGATATACTACATTCATCCATTCTTTGTGTGGGCCAACCGGCAACCACGGCTTGTATTCCGAAAAGCCAGCGCCCTCGTTCGCATCCCAGCGCATTGGCGTACGATACGCATCGCGCGCATCCATTCCAGCGCCGCCTTCAAAGCGATCGTGCGCTTCTTCTGGTTTGATAGCAACATCGAGCATGCCAAGCTCTTCGCCGTAATACACCGACGGGACACCCGGCAAAGTCAGCTGCATCATCGCAAGCGCCTTGGCCTGCGCCATGCCAAATTTGCTGGCAATGCGCGTTTGGTCGTGATTACCCAGTACGGCCACAGGTAGTTCTTTGGCGTACTTTCCAAACATGCGGTTAAAGTTGTACTGGAATTGCCGTGCCCACCATTCAATCTGAAAGCCTTCAAAGAAGAACGTGCCAGCGACGTGCGGGTTCAAATCTTGCAATTGCATATATTGATCGAGGCGGCTACCCAAACGATCGTCTGGGTAAAATTCAAACACAATGTAGCGATTTTGATACTCGGCCACCACGTCGGTCATCATTTTTAAGTATTCCAGCATGCGTGGACCACCCTTGCTATTGCAGTGCACGTACGATCCATAATTGTCGTCGCCCCCGTAATAATCCGGGTTCATTGGGTTATCTTCAAACGTTTTGCTAATTGGCCACACAGCATCAGCACGGAAGCCATCCACGCCCATGTCCATCCAATAGCGCAGCACGTTGAGCATTTCTTCGCGCAAGACTGGATTATCCCAATTAAGATCTGGCTGGCTTGGCAAAAATGAATGCAAATAATATTGCTGCGTTGGCTCGTGCCACGTCCAAGCCTTGCCGCCCGACATACTCAGCCAGTTATTTGGCGCCGAGCCGTCTGGCTTAGCGTCGCGCCACACGTAGTAATCGCGTTTTGGATTATCGCGCGAGCTAGCGGCTTCTTTGAACCATTCGTGCTGGTCGGAAGAGTGATTTGGCACGTAGTCGAGCAGCACTTTTATGTCGCGCTTGTGCGCTTCATCGAGCAGTTCGCGAAAGTCATCCATCGTGCCAAATAGCGGATCAACCCCACGATAATCGCTAATATCGTAACCGCAATCGCGCTGTGGCGACGGAAACATTGGTGAAAACCAAATCGCGTCGATTCCCAGCGAATCTTCTTTCGACTTTAGATAGTCAAGCTTTTCAATGATCCCGCGGATATCGCCCACGCCATCGCCATTTGTGTCTTTAAAACTGCGCGGATAAATTTGATAAATTGCATTTACGTCGTGCCAAGATGTGTTCATGGCACTATTGTACCGTAAAACGCTTGTGTTTTGTACCGTGCAGTGCGTGACGCTGGCGAAGACGATCGTCAGTTCTTCATCGAGCACATGGCGGATACGCTTACGATTCGGCACAAAGTTGACTCCGAGCGCGCCACCGAACATGCTAAAAAGGTATTTGAACGATACCTTCACGCCAACAATTCGCCCGCGGAAGACGCGCGCGTCGAACAGTATCTGCTCATCGCAGAGCAGCCCGACGGACCGATCGGCTACGCCTATCTGACGCATCAGCCGAGCGAATCCACGTTCACCATCCGCTCAATCAGCTCGAACATTCCAAAGTTCACCACGCGCCTGATTCACGCGGCCGAAGAACACGCCATTCGCTGCGGCGCCACCAAGCTTTACAGCTACGTCGCGCCTGTCAGCCGAAACATCATCGTCAAAATGGAGGCGAACGGTCTTACCAAAACCAGCATCACCGAAACCTTCAGCGAACTTAGGCTCGCGATGTACCTGATGATGAAGAATCTGCCGTAGCACCAAGGACAAAGCCAGCCCTGCATCTCTGCCAGAGATGTGAGGAGCTGGCCTTTTCATTTGCAAAAATTTACGTAATCGACGCCTGGTAGATCGATTCGATCGTCGTATCAAGCGCATAGGTAAATTCTTCACCCGATTGATCAGCGCGCAAATCCTGGCTCAGCGCGCGGCTAAAGCTTGCAATCATGCCATTGTTATTTGTCAAACGCTCGTTGGCTTCTTCACGCGGATAGCCACCCGAAAGCGCCACCACGCGTACCACATTTGGGTGCGCAATCAGCGGCGCGTAAAAATTATCGTGCGCCGGCAACGTTAATTTCAGCATCACCAACTGTTTGCTTGAAAGCATATCTAGCCCAGCTAACAAAAAATCCCGCAGCGATTCTTCAATTTGCGCTTTGTCTGGCGCATTAATATCCACCTCTGGCTCAATAATCGGCACAAGCCCCGCATCGCAAATTTGCTTGGCAATTTCAAACTGTTGATCCACCACTTGCGCAATACCATCTTCGCTATATTCTTTAATCACCGAACGCATTTTTGTGCCAAAAATACCTTTTTCGCGCGCTTCTCGCAACACCGTCGAAAGCCCCGAAATCGGCTTCATTAGTTGCACGCCTTTTTCAAGTTCCGCTAGCCCCTCATCAATCTTCAAAAACGGCACCATTTCTTTTTCTTTCCAAAGATATTCCGCCGTCGGCATGCCGTCGATATCGCTGCGCATGGTTTGCTTAAACAAAATCGCACCTAAAATGCGATAACTATTAAAACTTGGACTAGTGATAATTCGAGCGCGCATGGCATGCACAAGGTCGTACATTTCGGCTTCGGTTTCGTATTTGTCGCTCGAAATTCCGTACGCCTCCAACGCGCTTGGCGTACTGCCGCCACTTTGGTCGAGCGCTGCAATAAAGCCTTGGTCGTGTTGAATTCTGAAAAGTTGGTCTGTATTCATACCTTTATAGTATCATGCTTCTGGCTATTGGCGATTTTGCGCGCTATACTGAAGCATATGGATATTACTGTTCTGTACAACCCAAATAGCACGGGCGACAGCAAGGCGTATGCGCAAAAATTCCGCGATGCGTTTGTGCAGGCGGATGGCAAAAAAGCGCACAAAATTACACTTCTGGCCACAAAACACGCTGGCCACGCCGAAGAAATTGCCGCCGAATATGCCGCAAAAACGCAGCCGCATATTTTGATTTCTTCCAGTGGCGACGGCGGGTATCACGAACTTATAAACGGCGCACTGGCGCAAAAAAGTTCAAAACTAATTGTGGGACTGTTGCCCGCCGGCAACGCCAATGATCATTACAATGCGCTCGATATAACTGTGGATGAAACCGTGCAAAATATTCTTGCAAATACGCCAAAAACGGTGGATGTGCTGCGCATTAGTGCAAAAGTTGGCGGCAAATCGTGGGTTCGTTACGCGCATTCGTACGCGGGAATCGGCGTGGTAGCAAAAGCCGCCAAAGATATCACCAAAGAACGCCCAAATCTTATCACTGAAAAGTGGCTGGTGGCAAAATCGTTACTTTCGTTTCGGTATGTAAAAATCCACGAAAACGGCAAAAATCGACGCTACAGCAGCCTGATTTTTAGCAACGTGCGCGTAATGTCAAAAGCGCTGACTCTTGCTGGAAACGCCTCGCTTACCGATGGAAAATTTGAAATCAATCGCATTCGGTTTCGGTCAAAATTGCGCCTGCTAACGTATTTGCTTACGGCCGCAACGGTTGGACTCACGCCAAGCAAAACCGCCACCAAAGCTCGCTTCACCACCACAAAACCAACCGCCATTCAGCTTGATGGCGAAGTTGTAACGATCGATGCGCACTGCAATGTGACGATAGAAATTATGCCTAAAAAATTACGCTACGTGTAGTTTTTGTACGCCAATAGCGCGCTGCTACGCCGCATCGTGTTCATCAATAATTGGGCGCTGCAAAATTGTCTCAATCACATCTTCCAGCGTTAAAATCCCCAGCGGCTCACCTCGATTCCCCGCTACGTACGCAATATGACTGCGCGTTTGCGTAAAGCGATTGAGCGCCGTATCGAGCCGCGACTGATGATCGATATCGTGCATTTTGTCGCGCGCCACCCTTGTTACCGCCACCGGCAATTCCACCCCAACCAAATCTTTCATATAAAGAATCGCGCAAAATGCGCCGTCGTCATCCACCACCGGAACGCGCGAATGCCCTGACCGCAGCAAGCGCCGCGCCGTGGCAGGCGTAATTGTGTGATGTCGTTTAATTGTGGTTACTTGGTCGAGCGGTTTCATAATTTCGTGCACGCGCTGCGAGCTAAAATTCAGTGCGCCCGCCACAATTCGGCTTTCGGTTTTATCGAGCGGACTGTGCTGACTATCGGCGTGTTCGTGAATAATTTGCTCGAGTTCGTTATGCGTATAAATCGAAGGCGGCTCTTTGCCAATCCAGCGGCTCAGCAATTTTGACACCGGCAGCGCCAACGGCCAAAACACCACGTAAATAATATCGAGCAGCCAAAACAAATGGCGCGCCAAACGATACCCGCGCTGCGTAAAAATAGCCTGCGGCAGCAATTCGCCAAACGCAGTAATCAATATCGTTGTCACCAACCCGCCAATAATTCCGCCCGCCACATTGCCAAGCAAAATCGACATCGCCGTATTCACCCCTACATTTCCTAGCAAAATACAAAAAATCAAATAGTAACCGTCTTTGCGATATTTGTACACACGCTCGGCCACTTTGTCGCCCTGCGCTGCCTTGCGCCTCAGGTCATCCGGGCGCGCCATCATCATACCGATATTAAGCCCGCTAAACGCACCGCTTAGCAATAGTAGTACGATAGCAGCGCCATAAACGATAATATCAGGCACAATTTTTACCCATTATTGCCGATATTTCGGTGGTTAAATGCCGCAAATCCCGCCGCAATCAGCGCAACAGAAACTGCGCTAATAATGCCAAGTGGCGGCCAGTCGATATCTTCGGCTGGTGGTGAAGCCAGATGTTCCAGAATAGATAAATTCATCACCCATTCTTCGAGCCCAACAATTGGCCCAAGCCACAGCGCAAAAAACACAAAGCCAAAATATAGCCACGTTACGCCGCTGGCCAAGCGCGGCAAAATGCCAAACAGCACCACGTACAGCGCCATAAATGCCAGCAAAAGCGGCGCGTACGAAAGCGAACTAAGCGTATATTCCCACACATCAATGCTAAATTCCGACAGCGCGCTAGTCAAAATCGCCAGCAAACTACCAACAACCGCCAGCATAAACAGCCCGCCAAACAACACCACGCCAACGTGCAAACCAAGCCATTTGCTGCGCGAAACTTTTGTCGCCAAAATGCTTTCCAAATGGCCACTCGTCTCTTCGCTGCGCAATTTGCCAAGCGCATGAATCGCGTAGCCAAACACCAGCAAACATATAATCGCCATCATCGCCGACATAAAGGCTGGAATCAGCTCGCCCACGCCGCCAATTGCCTGAATTACCTCTATCAT
>CAMEGH010000001.1 GCA_945916045.1 uncultured Candidatus Saccharibacteria bacterium | reverse complement strand
GCTTTACGCGCACGCGCTGCGAGTACCGCTTTGCCGATAATCTTCTTGGCGACATCTGGATTTTCTTCCAGATAGTAGCTAAAGTATTCGTTCATCACTTGCTCAACGTAACGGCGCATTTCTGGATTGCCGAGCTTGTTTTTAGTTTGGCCTTCAAACTGTGGATCTGGCAATTTCACCAAAATTGCAGCCGTCAAACCTTCGCGCACATCGTCGCCACTTAGGTTGTCGTCTTTTTCCTTCAGCAAGCTATTTTTGCGGGCGTAATCGTTAATCACACGCGTCATCGCCGTACGGAAGCCTACCAAGTGCGTTCCGCCATCAGGGGTCAACACGTTGTTGGCAAATGGCTTCACGTTTTCAACGTACGTGTCGTTGTACTGAATCGCCACTTCGACTTCGCAATCTTCGACCTGCTTTTCAACGTAGAAAATATCGCTCGAAAGCACATCTTTGCCGATATTCAAATGCTTAACGTAGCTCTTAATCCCGCCATCAAAGTAAAACGCCTGGCGTTCTTTGGTACGCTCATCAAAGACCGATGTAAATACACCTTTCGTCAGATACGCTTGGTGGCGCAAATAATTCACCACCCATTTGTAGTCAAAAGTAACCGTTTCTTTAAAAATGGTTGGGTCGGGGTAAAACGTAATGGTCGTGCCGGTTGGGCGATCGGTTTTGCCGACTTTTTTGAGCGGCGCAGCAATGCCACCTTGTTGGAATTCTACGCGGTGCAATTGCCCGTCGCGTACGACTTCGGCGATCATTTTGGTTGAAAGCGCGTTTACCACGCTCGAACCAACACCGTGCAAACCAGATGAAACTTTGTAGCCACCGCCACCAAATTTACCACCGGCGTGCAGTACGGTTAGCACTGTTTCAAGCGTACTCAAGCCCGTTTTGGCGTGTTTATCAACCGGAATACCACGGCCGTCATCGGTGATCGTAATGCCGCCATCTTCCAAAATACGCACATCCACCTTTGTGGCGTGCCCTGCGATCGCTTCGTCGATCGAGTTGTCGGCGATTTCTTTAATTAAGTGGTGAACACCGTCATATCCTGTGCTCCCAATATACATTCCCGGGCGCTTACGCACCGGTTCAAGGCCCTCAAGCACTTGAATTTGTGAACCGTCATACGATTCGGCTTTTGTTTGTTTAGCCATTACCTTCCCTCACTGTCTCTAGAATTTTCAGCTGTATACCCTTTTAGTATACCCAATTACCTCTGAATGCTCAAGCATTATTGCCGCTCGCGCGCAATTTGTGCTATACTTAAGCACAAGAACGATAAGGGGTGAGGCGGCATAAAACGAACATGTTTCGCAAATATATTACGGATTTGGCACTAAGCCCAACATCGATTGGCGAGGTGGCACTCTATGCAAAAGAACTCAAGCGCGAAGAAAAATTGCGCCGTTTGAGTGCGTTTTTGTTGATTCCGGCAATCGTCCTGCAGGTACTGGTACTAGCGTATCCGCCCGAATCAAATAACACCGCTAGCAGATACGATTTGGTCTACGGCGGCACGCAAAATCTTGAAAACACCTTGCGCGCGTACAACCGCAATACGGCGTTTTTTAACGATAAACTTTCAGCGCTCGGTATTACCCATGAAGAAATTCGCGCGCTAAACCCCGCCACTATTGCATATCGCGATCTTGACGGCGCGTATCTTGCGAGCGACCGCCCGTTTGCCGCCACCAATGACACCAAAGCGCTGCCCTACCACACCGCCAGCCAGGAAACGCCGCGCACGCTCTACCTCAATCCTGCGCAAGCCGCGCTGCCGTACAAGCAGCAAACGCACGACGCACTCACAGGTACATCGCACGCGCTTGGCAATTTTGCCATTTTGACGGATTCCGGCTCGGTGTTACTTTCCTCGCTGCCAGATTTGCGCTATCTTGCTACAGAAACTGATCTTATTCGCAGCGTCACTGTTCATAACGACACGCAAAATGCCGCCGATGCAACCGCCCAACCCTCAGATCGCCTCACCTATACGCTCACCGTCGAAAATCCAACCGAAGATACTATCGCTACAACCATTACACACGACGTGGCTGACATTCAAGAATACGCCGACGCTGTTGACGCAAAAGACGGTCAATTCAACCCAGAAAATGGCCTCATTACGTGGCCAAACCTTGAGCTCCCGGCTGGCGAAACGGTGCAAAAACGCTTTTCGGCACGCCTAAAACCGCATTTGCCTGCCACCGCACAAGGCCAAAGCAATCCGCATTCGTTTGACTGCCTCATGCGCAGCAGTTTTGGCGAAAGCCTATTTACACCAGTTGCGTGCCCGCTCACAAAAACGGTCGAAACTGCCTCGCGCGAACTACCAAATGTGCAAAATAACACCGTCATCGCCCTTAGTGCACTGCTATTTGCGACAATCCTGTTTTATTACGTGCGGTCGTTGCAATATAAAGAAGAAATTCGCCTAATTCGGCGCGACGCCAACGAAGGAGCCTTATTATGAGCCAGAAAAAACCAGCCCTCAACCGTACCGCTGCATTTGCGCGCGTCATGGAACAAGCCCACAGCCATATGAATCCTGCGCAAAAAGCCTTCAGTAAACTGCTGCATGTGCGTTACCTCGACACAGCGATCGAAGCGATAGGCCTCACAATCGCCCGTCCACTCCCGTTGCTCGGCGGCATTATTGGCATGATTTGCTCGCTCGCGCTTTTTTACACAATCGCCAAATACACCGGCTATCCCCTTTCTGGGTTTGAAGGATTTGCCGGATTTCTTATCGGCTGGGTGCTCGGCGTTATCGGGGCGTTTAGCTATATTTTGAAAAAGCCACGTCGCGGATAGTAGCCAAAAAACTACGCTGCGCACATATAACGCTAGGGTTGCGCCGCAAATTGCCTGCGCTGTGCGCAAAAAAGCTCTGCCTATCACCTAAAACACCCTCCCTTAGTAGCTAAGGGCGGGTGTTTTGTACTATTGTTTACCTCTTGCGCAAGGCGTAAAGCGCAGCGCAAGCTTCTAACGCAGGCGCAAAATGCCATCTTCAGTAGGCGTTGGCACCGGAGCGCTCGTTTGCGGCGGTGCTACCGGCGGAGTTTGTGGCATTGGCGCAGTTTGAGCTGGTGCGCCAAACGAGCCGTTTTCTGACTGCTGGGGCGCAAATTGCGCCGGTGCGGCTACTGGTTGCGTTTGTGATTGCGGCTGCGGCGACTGCCCGCCAAACTGCTGCTGTGGAGCCTGCACAGGCTGTTCGCCAAACTGGCCCGACGCCGATGATTGCATTGGCTGCTGTTGCGCCTGAGCTGGTGCAGCACCTGCCATCGGTTGCGATTGCGCCGGTGCAGCCATTTGTGGTGGCGCCATAGATTGCGGCGCTGGTTGCTGCATTCCGCCCGGTGCACCCGTGAGCGGCTGCGGTGCTTGTTGCGGCATTGGCTGCAGGGATTGAGATTGCGGCCCGGGCCCAGCCGGTCGTTGTTGCGGAGCACTAGTCGGCTGCTTAATCACCCCTGGTCGCGCGCCACCCGATTGTTGCCGTTTCGCCAACCAGTCATCCAAGAACGACGAACTACCCGGCTTCTTTGGCGCACCGCCCGGAGCCACACCCGCTGGTCGCGCACCTGGCTGCCCGACATTCGCGGCAATACGCTTCTTAATCTCTGCCTCAACTTCTGCACGCGGGCGGCCATATTTCGTGGCAGCAAGCCGCTTCATTGCAGCCGCAATCTTCTCTTGCGACTTCGCAAGCGGTGGCGTAAACGACATGCTAAACGGCGCAGACGGCGTGTTATTAATCATCACGCTGGCGATTCCCTGGAAGTTCGGCATTTTTGTCATATCTTCCGCGCTAAACACCGGCTCAAACTTCTTCACCAGCATTTCGGCGTCGGTAATACCAATACGACCGCTAATCACCGTACCGACGTTTCCGATAATCGCCTCGCGGATCTTATCGGTTAGCTGCGTCATAAACTGGTTCGCAAGCACCAAACTCAAACGGTATTTTCGCGCTTCCGACAAAATCGACTCAAAACTTTCGGTCATAAAGTTCTGGAACTCGTCGACATACAAGCTAAAATCTTCGCGCTCGTCTTCTGGCATATCGGCGCGCCCCATGGCTGCCGCTTGGAACTTCATCACAAAGATAATACCAAGCAACTTAGAATTCAATTCGCCCATTTTACCCTTTGAAAGATTGACGATAAGGATTTTTTTGTTGTCCATAATGTCGCGCAAATTAAAGCCAGATTTAGTTTGGCCAATAATATTGCGCATGGCGTCGTTGGAAAGGAACGGCCCAAATTTGGAAACCACCCAGCTCACCAATTCACCCGCTTCGCTTGATTTTTGCGAGGCCGGCCATTCTTTTGTCCAAAATTCGAGCACGGTCGGGTCGGTCACATATTTTAGCTTGCTCTTCATAAATTCTTGGTCGACCAACAGCTTTGGAATATCGATAAACGTGCCGCCTGCCGGGTCGGACATCAATAGCAGCGCCGCGTTACGGAAAATATGCTCCAAACGCGGCCCAATAATACCGGTGTGGCCCGGGTCGTACAATCCGTACAACATCCCGATTGCCTCCTGGACCAAAAAGTCCTTTTGGTCGGGCGTGTTAAATTCAAACATATTGAGCCCGATTGGGTTGTCCATGTCGGATGGATTAAAGTAAATAATGTCTTCGACGCGCTCTTTTGGCACCGCGCCCATCAACACCTCGGCAGAGTCGCCGTGCGGATCAATAAACGCAAACCCGCGCCCGTCCAACATATCTTGGAAGGCCAAATTTTCAAGGAATTTTGACTTACCAGTACCAGTTTGCCCAATCATATACAAATGGCGGCGGCGATCGTTGTCGCTCAGGCGAATTGGCTTTTTCAGGCCACGGAATTCGTTATAGCCAAGCAAAAATCCGCTATCCATTGGCTCGGTTGGGCCGTCAACCTGCTTGCTCATTTGGCGCTTCACCTGCGCGGTTGGAATATTCTTTTGATCTGGCAAGTGGAAAAGCGTCGCCAATTCTACAGAATTAAGAATATTCGTCTTTACCGATTGCGGGAAAAAGCGGAAAATGTAGGACGTTACCAAATCGTCAACATTGCGCGTGGGAATAAATTTAAAGCCGTTATAGCTTGGTGAATCAAACAGCGAAAACGACGCCACGACGTTTTTCATGAGCGTTTGTGAGCGCATTGCAGTGTCAGAAGAAACCACCACGCGAATCAGCGTTTCGTAGCCCGGATAGCGAGTTTTTTCTTCAATCGCATCAATCGACTGCTGCTCAAGCGCGGTTAGTTGCGTATCAACATTGTGCTCTTCTTGGTAATTTTCCGCGTTTGGTGGTTTCCACAATACTTCGGCCACGCCGCGCATACCGTGTTTGCCAATAACCGAGCCTGACGATTTACCCGTGGCACGATCCTTTTTGATGCGCTCTACCGTATCAAGCGACGATTTTACCCAGCCTTCTTGCGCCGGGCGTATTAAAAATTGAATGCCGATGCCGTCCTTCGTCGTTGCGGTCGAAAGCGCATTAAGCAGCGCACGCGAAGCATCTCGTTTCGATTCTTGATACGTTGCAATTGGGTAGGCGTGGCTTTTTTGCAGCGTAAATTCGCCACCAATTATGCCCGTCATGCGCCCGCCTTCAGCAAAAATTGTATGCTCTTCGACCTCTTCTAGCCGCGCCGACGGATACGCCGCCGCAATCGCCTGCTTCACAGTATCTACCAACACAATTGGCACCACCGCGTAATAATAAATGAGTCCATTTTTAGCGACAAGCTCAAACGATACGTGGCGTTGGCCATAAATACGGTGCTTAAACCCTTTTAGCGACGTACTGGCAATAATGTTATACATCACTTGCGCTTGGCTCAAAAGCTCCTCGGTCACATCGCGCGCATCACGCCCGCCTGTCTCAAGGTCGTCGCTTGGCGGCGGCAAATGAATCAACATTGGCACCATTTTTAAGCCACGTTCGTAATTTTTTGCCTCGCGCAGCGTTCCCTGGTAAGCATAATAAATAAGCCCGCCTGCCACAATCAGGATTACGATAATAAAGAATACTGCTACAATTACGCCAATCATTGTTCCACCCTAGTCGTTTGTCGCGCCAAGTTCCTTGCCATACCGTTTCATTAAATAATCTCGCTGCAACGCGCCGATTGCCTTTTCACGAGCGCGCGGGTCGTCACGTGTTTGAATAATCACCTGTTTTGCGCGATCAACCCATTCTTTTTCGATCGTGTCGTCGTCGTTTGCGGCAACTGGATTGCCCACTTCCACCTGTGGTTGCGGTGTGGCTGGCAGCGGCGCCGGCGTCATTGGCATCGGCTGCTGCGGCAACATTTGCGGTGGCTGCGGCGCAAGCTCAATCGGACTGCGTTCCATCGCCTGTTCAGGCGATTGCAGTGGCGCTTCAAAATTCTGCCCAGGGGCCATTTCTGGCAATGCAAAATTAGGCGGTACTTCGTACCCTTGGCCGTATTGATTTGGCGGCGCCTCTCCGCCTCGTGCCTGTGGTGAAAACTCTGGCTGCATACCTGCCATTATAGCATAAGCGTACACAAAAAAGCACCTCTTTTACGAGGCTTGGCGCGATACGTAAACGCACCCCAAAAACAGCAAGAAAAGCATCAAGCCATATTGCACCCAGCCGTCCTGCCCGACTGATCGCAAACTCACCATCATCACCGGCCCAAGCGCCAACACAGATGAATAATAATAGGATTTTTTCAATGTAAAATGCTGCCGGCCGGTATCTGGCTTATCACTCCAAAACACGCGAATCACCACTCGGTACAGCCAAAAAATAAAAAAGGTCAGCGCGGCGGCCAACAGAATATACGACAATAAAAAAACAGCCAACACCCCAAGAGCACCGGCTTCGGTAGGCGTGGTAGCGTTCAAAATATACACCAGCAATCCTGCGGCGACAATTCCAACAATACCAATAATTTTTTGTACCATAAGCAGTAGTATACTAAAGATTATGGTGCCTGAGTAGTGACTTTGCGAACCCCTGCCGGCAACCACCGCTGTAAAACAATTAAAAGGGCGGGCGACAAAACGGCTCAATCACTACTCAAAGGCGACTGACCGCTCGAACAAAGTTCGAGCATATCTAAACTTACGGACCGTTCCCAGATCACACCTAGTAGTCACACTGCTTGTTTTTGTAAAACAGGGATTAACTAGGTGCAATCGGTACTTGCATACCGTGCGCTCAAACATCAAATAAATTTGACGGAGCATCGGCAACACCAATAAACAAGCGTTGTAACCATAGCAACAAAAAGTAAAAGATTTACCCGTCGCCGTAGCCGCGCATCGTCATTGAAGCTGCCAACTTTTCGTCAAACTACACCATACGTGATGTGAGCTGCGAGATCGTTTTCGACATATGCCAGATTGTTAAGGTTTTTTGCTTTTGTTTGTTTTTCTAAAAGCTTGTACCCATAATAGCAAGGCTTACGCTTTTTGTCAATACTTTTTATGCTTTTATTGTTGTAAATAAAATAGTTATTCTCTACATCGTTTTTGTACCTCTGTTATTTTATATATGTTGTGGTGATTATAACGTTGTAAATAATTATATTAATTGAGCACTTATTTGCGCCAGGACGGTCAAATTTGTGGTTTTTTGCCGTGTACGTGCTTGTTTTTACGCGAGCGGGTGGCGTAATTGCACCCCCTTTTTTTATGCAGCAAAGCGCCACAGTACCCTACTCTGCTGGAGCTATTTTGCCCGTACATTACTTATTTACTTTTTTCCCTTTGACATTTTGCGCCAAAAAGCATATGCTTTATTTACAACGAAATACTGTTTTTGCGCCAGCCGTGCGCATTACACTTATCGCTATTTTGCGCGCGAACCCACACGCTTTCTACAGCAAAGATTTTTGCGTAGCTGCCCCGCACGTTAAAAATTAGACGCAAAAAAGTCTTTACGAAAACTGCCATACGCCATGCACATTTTGCCTCACCATTTTTGCGGCGTATTATTTTTGCTGTTTTCCCACCCGCAAAAAACAACACGCGGCGCAAAATTATTTCCGCCCGCCAATTTGACGATTAAGCACCGAACTTTGCCGCGGCGGTTTTTTGCGCTACGCGCTACAAATCTTCATATTGCTACAAAACCAACCTGCGCTGCAAACGCGTACTCGCATTGCATCGCTATGTGCGGCACATAGTGGATGCAAAGATCTACGGCAGGCACTTTTAAGTCAACAACGTAACAATTTTGCCGCCAACCACAACCACACAAGAATTACCCACTCAGTCGCCACACCCACATAATCCCCGCGTCGTCAAAAACAAACATCTACCCTCCATTCACAAAACACCCAACCTACACTACACCACCCTACAAACACCCAAATTCCACGCGCTACAATCATTGTTCGCCCGCACCCTATTTACATAGTGTTGATTTTGTGTCGATACCACTAGATATGGGTTTTCCACAGGCTAAAACAAAAAAGATAAAAAACTTTTGCAAAATCGTTGACACAAGCGCTTTGACATCATATTATAGGGGTAGTTCTTGAATAAAAAAATTATCCAGGAACTCAAAAATAAACAGAATACTCTTCAAAAAACTCCACACAAAAACAACCGTTCCTCGCAGGCGGTTGTTTTTATTTTCCGGGATTTTACCCCTCCTGCAACCTACAGCGCCCGGCACTTATCCATCGCAGCACAGCGTTCCGTCATCCATTCACGTTCCATATTCAAGCCAAAACAAAAACGCCTCACAATAAGGCGCTTTACATACAGTATGGTGGAGCTGCGGGGTACTGCCCCCCGGTCCAACCGGTAACAAAATATTCCTCTACAGACATAGACTCGTTTAGATGTTTTATAACCACCGCGTTCTATAAAATAAGTCAAAAATAAACGCGGCGGTTACGCGGAAAAAGTCCCGCACGGGAGCCGCTTCCTGCCCGCGCAGCAAGCAACAAAAAGTATAACACTCCGCTTAGCACTGTTGCGTAGCTAAGACAGAATGATCGCTAAACTAGGCAGCGATTGGCGCAAAAGCCATCTTTGGAGCAGCGAAAGCGCTCTTTAGGCTAGCAAATGCGTTTGCAACGTTTGATTTTGCAATTAAAATTATGCGTATCGTGCATGTTCGATCTGCAGAATATTCTGTTAAAGTCCAATTGTCGAAAGCTATATCAGCCCCATACCTTATAGTATACCACATTTTGCCCATAAACTGCTTGCGCAAACGAAAGCGCTTTGCCATACTAAGGGGTATTATGGTAGCCAAAGTGACTTGTATCGCACCAACTGGCTTCTCGGGGGCACTCGTAGAGGTTGAAAGCGATGCCAAGCAGGGGCTCCCTTCCTTACAGATTGTCGGCATGGGTAATAAGGCGATCGATGAAGCCAAAGAGCGCGTGCGTAGTGCTATTACCAATTCTTTACTGGAATTTCCGGCGCGCAAACTTACCATAAACCTGGCACCCGCCGAACTTCCGAAGGACGGCACGCATTACGATATCGCGATCGCACTCAGTATTTTGTGCATCAGCGGCCAGCTAAAACAAGCGCAATTAGATAATCGTGCGTTCGTAGGCGAACTCGCGCTTGATGGCTCTGTGCGGCCGGTGCGCGGCATTATTAATATGGCCGAAACCGCGCGCGATAATGGCATCAAAACATTGTATTTGCCACCACAAAATATTGCACAAGCGCAGCTGGTTGAAGGCATTGAGCTTCTGCCAATTAGCTCGCTTAAAGAGTTATTTCTTGTTTTGAAAGGTGAAAAACACATCAGTTTCCTGGCAGACGAGCAAGCGCCCAGCCAAGACGACGAATTAGCTGCTCACACCACGCTCGACGATATTTCTGGCCAAGAGCAAGCCAAACGCGCCCTCACGATTGCCGTGGCCGGGCGCCATAATATCCTGCTCAACGGGCCACCCGGTAGCGGCAAAACGTTGCTCGCCAAAACCTTGCTGCATCTTTTGCCAGAGCTCACCAATACCGAAAAAATCGCCGTCACCAAGCTCCACAGCCTAGCTGGTGAGGCTACCGAAAATATCATTACCACTCGCCCGTTTCGCTCGCCGCACCACACCGCCAGTCGCACGTCGCTGATCGGCGGCGGCGCCAAACCGCGCCCGGGCGAAATTAGTTTAGCCCACCACGGCGTGTTGTTTTTGGACGAAATTCCTGAATATCCGCGCTCCGTTTTAGAATCACTCCGCCAGCCGCTTGAAGACAATACTATTTCGATCACGCGCGCCCATGGACACGTTTCGTACCCAGCCGATTTCATGCTTGTGGCTACCATGAACCCCTGCCCATGCGGCTATTTTGGCGACGAAAGCAAAGAATGCAGCTGTAGTAATAACCACATCTTACAATATCAAAAGCGCCTCTCGGGACCACTGTTAGATCGCATTGATTTAGTCATAAACGTGGCGCGCGTACCGAGCAACAAGTTTCTTCAAAGCATAAGCACGTTGCAACAAACGCAACACTCTACTGCTAAAAAAGTAATTCACACCGCCACGCAAAATCAACGTAACAGATACCAAAACAATAATAAATACAACAGTTCACTAGCCAGTAAAAATATCGCCGAACTCACCCAGCTTTCGCCCAAAGCTGAACACATCCTTAATCTTGCCAGCGAAAAATTACAGCTCAGCGCCCGCAGCTATTTCAAAACTATCAAAGTCGCCCGCACCATTGCCGATCTTGAAAACAGCCCCACCATCGAACCGCAGCACCTTTCCGAAGCGCTCCAATATCGCCAGCAAATTGCCCAGCAGTAACCAAAATTGCACCTCATTTGCGCCAGCAAGTCACCGCGCAACAAACGCGCCAGCAAAATCCTCCGTCACCCCTTGTACTTCTCTATAGAATTTGATATTATAGTATGCGAGTAATTTCAACTACTCTGTTAACTTTAAGAAGGAGCTACAGCGATTAGTAAATCAGTTCGCGTTAACGGGCAGATCCGAGCAAAGGAACTACGCGTTATCGGTACAGACGGAGAACAACTCGGCATCATGTCGTATACAGAGGCCCAGCGCCTTGCCGACGAAGCAGGAGTCGATCTCGTAGAAATATCGCCTAATGCTGCGCCTCCTGTGGCAAAAATCATCGACTGGGGTAAATACCAGTACCAAAAGATGAAAGAGCTACAGAAGAACCGCAAAAAGGCAAAAACAAGCGAGCTGAAGCAGATGCGACTTGGGCTCAAGATCGGCCAGAACGACCTTGAAATCAAGCTGCGAAAAATCCGCAAGTTCCTTGAAAACGGCAACAAAGTAAAAATCATGATTTTCTTCCGCGGTCGCGAGATGGCGCACAAGGAACTCGGATTCGAACTTATCGAACGTATTATTGCCATGCTTGAAGAAGATGCAGTAGTTGAACAGAAACCTCAGATGGCTGGTCGCAATCTGAGCATAACCGTAAGGAGTAAATAATGCCAAAGCTAAAGACCCACAAAGGTACGTCAAAGCGTGTAAAGCTTACCTCAACTGGTAAAGTTACCCGCCAACGCGCCTTCGGCGGACACATGCTTGCCAAGAAGAGCAAACGCCGCAAACGCGCCATCAACACTGTTGCGAAAGTAACTGGTGGCATGAAGAAAAATGTTAAATCAGCACTAGGAGTGAAATAATGCGAGTAAAACGAGGAGTTGCCGCACGAGCGAAGCACAAAAAGATTCTCAAAGCTGCCAAGGGTATGCAACACAACCGCACCCGCAGTTTCCGCCTTGCCAAGCAAGCAGTTATCCGCGCGTTGCAGTATTCATACCGCGACCGCCGCAACAAAAAGCGTGATTTGCGTGGCCTATGGATCACCCGCATCAACGCCGCGGCGCGCCTGAACGGCACAACCTACAGCAAATTGATGGCTGGTTTGAAAAAAGCCAACGTCGAAGTTGACCGCAAAATCTTGGCAGAACTTGCCGCAAACGAACCAAAAGCGTTTGAAGCAGTCGCCAAAGCTGCAAAATAAAGTATCAGGAGGGTTCGTCCCCCCACTTTATTTGCGCAACAAAATGCGCCGCAAAACAAAAAACACCTCCCTTACGGGGGTGTTTTTTGTTGGCACTGCACCGGTAAGCCGGGTTCTGTCGTGGATGATCATCTATCTAGCCCGCCCATTGCCGAGCGGATCAAGCGGATAACGATGCCGACTGGCGAACAGCCAATGCGCCAGCACCTCCTTGCAGCAGACAGGGTTTACCTCCTTCGCATGTCACCATGCGTCGCTGTGGGCTCTTACCCGGCGCTTGCCTTCACAAAAAACGAGAAGACAGTTCGCCCCGCGCCGAAAAAGCACGGCACTCTTTTCACCCTTACCTCTCAGTAACTGCCGAGCCGTAAACGACCTTGCAGCACTGGCTTTTGGCGAGGCGGTTTTGTTTCTGTGGCACTTTCCCTAGGGTCGCCCCCGGTTGCCGTTAGCAACTATCTTGTTCTACGCTGCCCGGACTTTCCTCTTACGTTACCTAAAATTAGAACGCAAGCGATCATCTAGTGCACTGCCTGCCCATATTATAGCATTATTGCGGGAATTGTATGAAACGCTGCGCTATTTAAAATTCCTCAGATGGCGGTTCGGTCGTTTCGCGCTTTTGCTGCTGCTCATCTAGAATCCGGTTTACTTCACCGTCTGCCAAGGTGTTGAATTCGCGGCGCACGTGCGTAAATTGCACGTCTTCAAATTCTGTCAGCAAATCAACAATTCGCTCGTTGATCGGCCATAATTCCCGGTTTTTAATGGTGTAAATTCCCTTCATTTGGTTCACCACCATCATACTATCCAAACGGTATTCTACTTTTTTAATGCCAAGTTCTAGCGCGCGTTCCAAACCAAGCAACAAGCCGTGATATTCTGCCTGCGCACTGGTGGTAATTCCCAAATAGCGCCCGCCTCGTTCCACGATTTCGCCCTCCGGGCTTTCAATAATATACGCCGCTGCCGAATGCCCAGGATTGCCGCGCGATCCGCCATCTGAATACAAAATATATTGATATTCTGTTGCTTTTTTGTCATCAATAACGATCGTTTCATCGCCTTCTTCATCTGTAACAACTTTTTGCTCGCTAATTCCTAGCAACAGTTTGGACGATTCAGTAATGTCGCGATGTTGTATTTTTGACCGGCTTTGCCAAATCGCTTTATCGTAGCGCCCGCTTAACGAAACAGTCGCATCTTCCACGTTCACCAGATACACAATATATACATACTGCGTGTTGCGATCATCTGCATCGATATACGAAAACACGTCAAACAGCTGCACGGTGGTGGCGCGCATGCCCGTGTCTTTTTCCAGGTAGCGGCGCAAAGCGTCCTCTGGCTGCTCGCCGTAACCAATTTTGCCGCCCGGAATTTCGAACTGCCCCATAATCGAGGCTCGCCCGTGCGCACGGCGCAACAAAAGCGTTTGCCCACCCCTGCGCACTAATGCTTTTACTCCGGTTCGCTGTTTCATTTGCGTGTCTTTCTGTGTTTGTTATTTCATTATTTTTATTAAAAATACAAAAACGCCCTATCACTACGGCGCTCCCATTAAAAAACTCGTTCAATCTTGCAAAATGCAAGGTGTCCCGATTTCGACACTAGATATTCCCCGCGTAGTTGCAAGGTGGGTGTTCTCATAGGACTTCCACGGAAATCCAGAATATTGAACGCCCTATCATATGATGTTAGGAAAATCATATGCGTCTCATCGGGACACTTCTTATTATACACGAAACGCGCACTAAACGCGAAATATCGCGATAAACAGCTGCAAAATTGCGTCGATGCCTGTGCCCATAATTTGGCCAATCATACCGCCCGAAAGTAGCACAATCGCAAACACCAGAATAATACCAAATTGCTCGATCATTTCCATGCCGCGGCGCACAAATTCTGGCGCCAACGCGTACAATACGCGCGATCCGTCTAGCGGCGGAATCGGCAACATATTAAACACAAAGAACCCGAGGTTAACTGCAATCGCCAGCATCATTACCGAGCCAACCCCTTCTAGCGGCGACAAATTAAACACCGCCATAATGCCAAATAGCAAAAAAGCGATAATAAAGTTTGTCAGCGGGCCGGCTAGCGCTACCAACGCCGCACCCCACTCATCGTATTTTACACGGTGTGGATTGAACGGCACTGGTTTAGCGCCACCAAAAATCGGACCGCCAGCAATTGCCAGTAGTAGCGGCAGCAAAATCGTCATAAACGGGTCGATGTGTTTGAGCGGATTTAGCGTCAATCGCCCCTGCGCCTTAGCCGTATCATCCCCAAGCCAATAGCTCATAAACGCATGCATCGCTTCGTGCAGCGTCATTGAAACCAAAATAATTCCCAAAACGGTAATAAGATGTATGACGTCAATTCCCATTCCTCTAGTATACCACGCTAAGCTGCGCAGCACGAAAGCTTGACGAAACCCGCTAAAACCGTTACAATGGTACGGATTGATTAATTAATAAAAGAAGTGGAAGTAAAACAATGGCATCTCGATGTGATTTAACTGGCAAGCGCGCCCAACACGGCCACAACGTAAGCTTCAGCTTGCGCCGCACAAAGCGCGTCTTTAAGCCAAATCTACAGAAGAAAACCTTCGTAGTTGATGGCCAAAAGGTCACCATGACCCTTAGCA
The DNA here is from genome assembly GCA_945916045.1 of uncultured Candidatus Saccharibacteria bacterium. Classification (GTDB taxonomy): domain Bacteria; phylum Patescibacteriota; class Saccharimonadia; order Saccharimonadales; family Saccharimonadaceae; genus CAMEGH01. The sequence goes on along the minus strand of CAMEGH010000001.1, from coordinate 19,142 downwards.
CGCAAGCAATCCGCACACTCAAAAAGAAGGGCATCCTTCCGAAGAGCGGCAAGGCGACCGTAGAAGCCTAAGGCGCAACTACAAAATATCCGCCCCTGTTATGAGGGCGGATTTTTTGTGTGTGGCGTTCTTTGGTTCGTGACAAAAAGTGTAAGCGTGGCCCTGCAAATTCCTGCAAGGCCCCTAGCCGCGCACTATGACGTGCGCGTCACCCCTACCATCGTCAGGTTTGCCGGCAAGCTTGCGGCAGATTTTACCTTGTATTTGGCAGTGATTTCTACTGGCGCGCTCAGCTCGTGGTTAAACGTTTCTAGTTCATCTTGCGGCACTTCGTATTTCATATCTTTATCGGCAAAATGCACCGGAATCACCACCTTTGGTTCAACCTGACGCGTGGCCGCTACGGCGCTGGTCGCATCAAGCGTGTAGCCACCGCCACCCACAGGCACGATCAAAATATCTACCACGCCAAGCGCTTCAAGCTGCGCGTCGGTGAGTTTTGGCGCAACATTACCAAGCACAGCAATCTTAATATCACCAATTTCTACGCGGTAAATGGTTGAGCGTTTTTCATCGGCTTCGGTATCAATATGGCGTTGCGCTGCGACGCCTTTAATCGAAAACGCGCCAACTTCGTATTCACCCGGCCCGTTAATAACGAGTTTTTCGCCCTCGCCCGCATGTAGCAAACGATCTTCTGTTGCAACCACCACAGCATCTTTTACCTTCAAATCTGGCAATCCTGCCACCGAGAGTTTCGGGTCAAAGATAAGCTGCTCACCTTTTGCTGTAATTACTACAGCGTTTCCACCTTTACATTCAATATCAAACATCGCATTTCTCCTATTTCTGATTTGTCAGTAACTGTTCAGTATCCACCAGTACAGAATGTTTTCCGTTGATAATTTCGGTAATAAACCGGTCGCGCACACTTAGGCGGTAGTAAAATTCCTCAAACTTCATGGTCGTGTAGTTAATTTCACGCCCTTCGTGCTCTTCGATGCGCTTCACTGCTGATTTTACCTTAGCAGCTGGCGGATTGCCAACAAGTAGCAAATCGACATCGCTGGTTGAACCTTTTTGCAGCACGCCTGCGGTAATCGCAGCACGCAAATGCGGCAAACCTTTTACCTCGGCGCGCCAATCGTCTTTTTCAACCGAAGCTGCTTCTGCTGGCATGGCCATTTTTTGATCTGAGAAGATTGCCCGTAATGGCACATAAAATTCGTACCGTTGGTTTACCTCGTAATACAGCTTGTTATCGGCGCTATCACTGGTAATAATGCCGACCTTCAGCATGTTTGCAAGTTCCCGGCGGACCGAATTAATTTGTTCGTCAATCAAGCGCGTAATTTCGCGCACGTAAAACGACTTTCCTGGGTTATTCATAAATAAATGCAGGAGTTTTACTCTTGTTTTTGAACCGAATAATGCGTCAATCATATGTTTGTCTCTTACCTATCCCTTTGTACGTATTGTATCACATACGGGCCAGGGGCGCGAGTTTTTGTGACAAATAGTGTTCAGCATCTTCTAGCGTCGCCCATAACATATGTGGATTTCGTCGAAACCACGTGAGCTGCCGTTTTGCCAAGCGCCAATCGCGGATGGTATTTTGTGCTTTCAGTTCAGCCTTTGTTATATCGCCTGCAAGATATTGCTGAATGAGTGGATAGATATTTCCGGTCATCGCTTCGCTTTCCCAGCCATATTTTTCGCCCAACATTTTTGCCTCTTCTACAACACCGTTGGCAAATAATTGTTCAGCTCTGTGCTCGATTCTTGTTCGGAGCATGTGCCGTTCTGTTGCAATTCCAACAATAAGCGTATGCGGAATGGGTGCTGTATTTCTAGAGGTGCTTATGCTTTTTTGTTCAATGGCGCGAATAACGTAGCGTTTGTTTTGGCTATTTTCGGGCAAAATAATGTTGTTTTTAGTGCAATAATTATGCAAATCAGAAAGCGTCATGGCTTCAAATTTGCGGCGCATTGCTTCGTTTGCCTGCGCGCCAAAGGCAAAGTCAAATACCACCGCATCAATATACAACCCCGTACCGCCAACCAAAAACGGCACCCTGCCGCGCGCACGAATTTCTGCAATTTTTGCTACTGCGTATCGTTTAAAATCTGCTACAGAGAAAGCTTCACCCGGCGCTACAATATTCAACCCCCAATGCGGCACGCCAGCCTGCTCTTCTACGCTCGGCTTGGCCGTGCCAATATCCATATCTTTGTAAATGGTGCGACTATCGGCACAAATAATCTCGCCACCGAATTGCTGGGCGAGTGTAATTGCCAGCGCCGTTTTGCCACTAGCGGTTGGCCCAGCGATCACGACCAACGGCAACTTCTGATCTACCGATTCGAATACCATCGTCGCTCCGCAAATTCTTTTACACGCCATTGCTCATCACAATCGATGCCGTCCTGGGAAAGTAGCTGACGCTGCACATCCTGCCCACCAGGAAAGCCCACCGCTAGCCCACCCTGGGCATTCACCAACCGGTGCCACGGCAAATCGGTCGGGCCAGTGTGCGCAATGCCGCCCACGATTCGCGCCGCTCTGGGGTGGCCAGCCAGCGCTGCCAAGTCGCCATAGGTCGTGACTTTGTCGTTGGGTAGTTCCGCCATCAAAGCGTAGACCTTTTCGCGCAAATCACGCTCACCCGCCTTACGTGCAGCTGGTTCAGCAGCAAGCCCGTCGTCAAATGGGTCGTGCATGTTACAGCCCCTTCAAATACTCCGCTAGCTGTTCGAGCGCCACCTTTTCTTCGCCCGCCTGCGTGCGCACGCTGACTTCGCGAGCTTCTTTATCCTTTGGCCCAACAATCAATTGCACAGGGATTTTTGCAGCGGTGGCTTCGCGAATTTTCTTGCCTAGCGATTCGTTGCGGCCGTCTGTTGTAAATCGTACTTCGTTATATTTAACTGGCTGCATTAGCACTACCTCTGATAAAATCGATGTTATTTCTTCAACATAGTCCAGCACCGTGTCGTTGATGGTTAAAATACGCACTTGTTCTGGAGCTGCCCACAGCGGAAACCAGCCGCCCGTATGTTCAATAAAGACGCTCAAAAATCGCTCGATCGAGCCAAGCAGCGCACAGTGAATCATCACCGGCCGTTGTTTCGAACTATCATCCGCCGTGTATTCCAAGCCGAAGCGTTCTGGCTGCACAAAGTCGAGCTGCACAGTGGCTACTTGGTGTTCGCGGCCAATTGCATCCGTCGCCATAAAGTCGATTTTTGGGCCATAAAACGCCGCTTCACCCTCTTCTTCGAAGAAGTCGAGCTCATTCGCTTCCACCGCCGCTTTCAGTTGTTGTTGTGCAGATTGCCACAATGCTGGCTCACCAAGGTAACCATCGCTCTCATCGCGGTAGCTGAGACGTACACGCAACGGCATCCCAATCGTGCCATACAGTTCACGCGCTGCCGCTAGCAACCCGTTAATTTCTTGCTCGATTTGATCCGGCCGCGCAAATACGTGGCTGTCATCTTGCGTCAGCGAGCGCACACGGTTCAATCCGCCCAACTCACCCGTCTTTTCATCACGGTAATCCGTCGTTGTTTCAAGATAGCGCACTGGCATATCGCGGTAACTACGTGGCTGCGACGCAAAAATCTGCGTATGATGCGGGCAGTTCATTGGCTTTAACGCCATTTCGTCGCTGGTTTCTTGGCTTTGCACCAAAAACAGCTCTTCGCCAAACTTCGCCCAGTGGCCACTGGCTTCGTACAAATCTTTTTTAGTAATGTGCGGCGTCCATACTTTTTGGAAACCGTGCGCTTGGCGTAATTGGTTTGAATATTGCGCCACAATATCGCGCAGCACCGTGCCGCGTGGCGTAAACATCGGCAAACCAACGCCAACCAGCTGCGACGTCGTATATAGATCAAGCTCCTTGCCAAGTTTGCGGTGGTCGCGCTGCTTGGCAAGCTCAAGCCGTTCAAGATATACATCCAGCTCTTCTTGTGTCGCAAACGCCACACCATACAGCCGCTGCATTTGCGGGTTCTTTTCGTTCCCACGCCAGTAGGCACCAGCTACGCGCATGAGCTTAAAGGCGCCCACCTCTTTGGTAGTTGCCACGTGCGGGCCGCGACACAAATCCTTAAATGTGCCGTTCGTGTAAAACGATACTTCATCCAGCGCTGCGCCAGCCTCAGCAATCGTGCCCATTTCGCTCGCATCAAGGTCTTTCGCGACAGTTGTGCCGGCGCGCTTCAAATCGTTGAGCAATTCTGCTTTATATGGCTGGCCTGCCTCTTCCGCCCAGGCGATCGCTTCGTCAATCGGGCACTTTTCGCACACAAATTCTTGCTTTTCGGCAATAATACGGCGCATAGTTTTTTCGATCTTGCCAAAATTCTGTTCGCTAATGCTGGTATCACCTAGGTCGATATCGTAATAAAACCCATTCTCTACCACTGGGCCAATGCCAAATTTTGCCGCTGGCCAAATGCGCTGCACCGCCGCTGCAGTAATGTGCGCCAAGCTGTGACGCATGGCGTAAAGTTGTTGATCGTCCATAGATTGCTCCTTTTGATTAGTGTAATAGATAAAAGAAAAACATGCGACGAATAGATTTAATATATATTCAATCCATTTATCGCATGTCTCGGGTCTGTGTTTTGCAGACGGTTCCACCGGACTTTTACTTGTGAAGCAGTGTTATCGCACACTCCTACGCCTGGCGAAGCTCGGCGGATGGTTAGGCCGCGTCGTTGCTTGGTTTTATTTTAGCGCATTACCCCTGTTTTTTGCAAATGAAAACGCCCCTCCTCTGGGCGTTTTAGTTGATACCTCGCTACTCCACGCTCATCAACGCAACCACCGCATCAACATTTTCCCACAATACACCCTGCGCCTTATCGCTGCGCCCAGCGGTGGCCACGCCCGTTACCGTTCGTTCTAGCAAGTTTAACTTTTCAGCGTTAAGCGCGCCGCCAAAATTCACTCGTAGCTTTGCCGCCTCATACACTTCTTGCGGGAAGCATTCCTGCATAAAACTATCCGCCGAATCCGGCGTCATACAGCAAACAAACAACGCCAACTGTTTTTGCGCCAAAACAGCCGCATTTTGCCGAGCAAACTGCTTCAACTGGCGACTCATCTTCATCATGTACACCGAACCACCCATAATCACTTGGTCGAATTTAGCAACATCAACATCGGTATCTTTTCCAATATCCACCGCTGTCACCCCTTGTGGCAACTGCTGCGCAAGATATTCAACGCACTGCTGCGTAAAGCCGTGTTTGGTGGTGTAGAGAATGAGGGTTTTCATGGTTTGAGTATAGCACACGTTTACGGCGCGCCCGTTGCAATCTTCGCCCCTGTTTGCTACTATTAATGAAGTTACGGACGGTTCATGAATGATACGCCCGGAAGCCATGGACGATTAGCTCAGTTGGCTAGAGCACCACATTGACGTTGTGGGGGTCAGAGGTTCGAGTCCTCTATCGTCCACCAAATAAAGAAGATTGCTTCGTGGCAGTCTTTTTTTTCTTGTACAAAAATCGCACTATTACACTTCTCAACTCTGTTGCTATATTGCTTCTGCTTTGCGATATTCACAAAATATGCTATTATACTACTGTTCACCGTTCCTTTCCAATTAGGAGGCTTACCATGTCCATACTCGAGACGCTCGTTCTTTACAGTGTCGGCCTGATCCTGGCCGCTGCTTTTATCTACGACTGGCTTTTTAGCGGAGCGCCCAGCAGACAGGCGCTGCTCCCTGCCGACGCCACCGACGAAGATAAGGTGAGCGCATATCGGCAAGATTGGTACGACGATTTCGTAAGAATCGTCATTGCCGTCGGCCTGTCGGCAGGTGCATTTGCGCTCATAGCCTTGAGCGGCCTGCTTTCCGGCATGATCAGCGTCGATCACTTCGGCCTGATTGTTGCCACGCTCTTCGCTGTTGGCACTTTGCTACCGGTGCTTTGCCACCTTGTCGTGTACCGCGAGACCGAAGCGCACCGCATCATCAACGCTACGGCAACGCATGCGACCACTGCGCCCAGTGACACCCGGGCCACAGCCGGCCACCATGCACAACGGCCCAACGATTCCACCTAACCGGAACGACTCGTGAACAGCACCCCTCCCCCGAGCGGGTGCTTTTCCTTTTCGCGCCAATTTTTGTGTAATTCCACATTTTGCGCAAAAAGTTTTCCACAAAAAAATAATGCAATTTTACCTCTGTTTATGCACATTGTGATATAAATTTGCAAAACAAAGCTGTTGACATTTTATAATGCTTATGCTATATTAGAAACATGGCTGATACAAAACACGTAAAACAAACAGTGAAGCCTTCCGAACTAGAGCGCTTTCAACTGACATTCGAATACGACATGTCGATTGCCGAAGTTCGTGAACAATACAAAAAATAGCTGCGTTCATATTTAAACGAGCTTTTCCACCAGGTTCCCCTTTCTGCCTGGTGGTTTTTCTTTAGGGAATTACGGTGCCAAACCGCCATTTTTAGCCGCCAAAACACTAGTCAGGAGGTGCACCTTACCGCAACGTACGGGCGCGTTACTACCCTTTCCACAAAAACCACAAGCTTTTCCACTGGTATTTTTAATAGCTTTATGTCAATATATAGACATGATTTGTATATATTGTTTCCACACGAAAACCCGCGTCGCCAATTCGCGCCCGCACAAAAAGCAGCCACAAGTGTGGCGCCGGCGCCAATGCCCGCAGTGTGAAACGATTTTTACCACCTACGAACGCCCCGCCAGCGACGATTTGATCGTTACCAGGCGCCGCCTAGTTGGGACCGGCGCCAAACACACCAAACCCACCGAAGAAACCTTTAACATCGGCAAGCTGACCCTGAGCATTGCGCGCGCCGCCCAGCACAACCAACAACAAGCCGAATACGACAGCTTTTCGCTGGCATCGACCGTCGAAATCAAGCTCCTAACAATCGCCGCCAAAAACAGCACGCCCAACAAAAAAGACCCGATTCATCTTCGGGTCTCGGCGCAAGAGATTTTACACACCACACACGCCGTGTTAAAGCGGTTCGACGAACTCACCAGCATGCAATACGCCATGCAGCACGGCCTGATTACTTCTGTGCGCCGCCGCGGCCGCCCTTCCACCACTGCCACCAACGACGCTGCTTAGCCTTGGCTTTTTGCGCCTGTTTAATCTCTTTGACGGTGGCTTTTTCAGTAACGTCAAATTTGTCGAGATATTTACCAAACAGCAAATGGCCTTGCGCGTTGAGCGCCGAAGCCGCGCTGTATACCACAGAGGTCACCGGCATCAACACCCACTGCAACAACATCAAAATATTACGCGAGCGTTTGTAGCGTTCCGGGCGCGCAGGCAGCGATTTGAACGAAAGAAAGATCGAAATCAACAACCCGATCATCGCCACTTGCATCAGCACGCTCACCACTACTGGCAATTGATGCGCGCTAATACTGCGGGCAGATTCGGGGTTAATAAGCAGCGGGATCCACCCGCCAAACGTGATGAAAATCGCCATAATCCCGAGTGTCACGTGCCCTTCGAGCAAATCCCAAAACTTCACGAGCGATTCTACCAGCGGCACTTGGCGCTTTTTGGTAAAAATATGGCTCGCCACGTACGCTACGTCTGATGCGCCGTACGCCCAGCGACGCAATTGTTTAAACTGCGCGACCAAGGTTTTGCCGTACGTTTCCGACAACACGGCGTCTTGATAAATCGGCACGTACACCGGCGCCACAGCGTAATCGCCTTTAAAGTGGAAATAGCTGCGCCAATATTGGTGGCCATCTTCAACAATTGTACGGCGGCTCCAAAAATCCATTTCTGCCAGCGCATCAAGCGGCTGCGAGTGCGACGCAAAATTGCGCAATCGATCCGGCCGCACTGCGCTAATAATATTCCAAAACGAATTACCCGTTGCAATCACGCGCATTGGCGCCGGCACGTCCCAAATATTGTTCATAAACAGCGAAATTGGCTGATACGACAAGTGTTTACGGTTTTCGTGCACGATATATTCGTACGAAACGTAATCAAAATATGCCGGATGCGGACGGTTGTCAGCGTCGAGCGAGGTCACGATATATTTGCTAAAATCTTCGCCCTGTTCGCGCAAAATTTTGGCGATTTGCTCGCCGGCGTACGAAATATTTCCACCTTTTCCGACCACTTCATTTGGCATGTCTTTAGGGTGCATAACAGGGTAAAATCCGCCAAATTTGCTGCCGTACGTATCCGCCAAATACTGCGCGGTTTTGGCGATATCTTTGCCGCCGCGCTCTTCGTAGGCAAACACCACCACAAGCTGCTCGTTTGGCAATGTGGTTGCCAAAAGCGATTTAATGGTCGGCTCGATTACTTCGCGGCTTTCGTTATACGCCGCCATAATAACAATGTGGCGTAGCTCGGCAGGTTTTGGGAAATTTTCTGGGTGAGCGGCTGCAGTAGTCAAATTGCGCACGTGGTATTTTTTGCCAAACGCTTGCGGATCGACATCTTTCCAGCGCGATAACGCGGCTGATGGATCTGCCAAATCGTTCAAACGATCCGACCAATCAACTTTTTGCGCCGCCACCAAACGTTTGTAGCCACGAATCGTGTGAAACCCAATCGCCACCGCGCGCACCAACATAGTAAAAATAAACAGCAGCAAATACACGCTTGCAGCAATCGCGTTCCACCACGCCAAAATTGGCAAAAGCAGTAACATGCCGTAGCTCAATATCCCCGGTAACATTTCAAAAAAGCGATACTGCTTGGTTCGCTTGCCGAGTGGAATTTCGATTGATTGACTCATAAATTAACTATGTTCTACACCTTTACGTCAACGACGCGACCCCAAGAATTCGATACAATAATGGCACCGCAATCACCAAAACAGCCACCGATGCCGCGCCAAAAAGCAGCGCGATGTCGCGACCCTTAAGCGAATATATTTTTACAAAAATTGCGCTATGTAGCAGCGCCATCATCACGCCAAACGCCGCAAATGCCGCTATGTAAAACCACTGCGAACGGTAAATATTTTCGCCGCCAAACGACGTATATTGCACACTCACCTGTAGTTCGCTTGGCTGAATGCGCGACGCCAAAATGATTGCTGCGGCCAAACTCGCCAACAGCAACGCGACCAGCCCGGCGAGCGCCACGCGGTCCTTCAAAATTGCCTGAATTGCGGGATACATTGCTATTTTCATACTAATAAGTTCGTGTATTTTGCGTGGAGCCGTTATCCGGATTTGAACCGGAGACCTACGCTTTACGAAAGCGCCGCTCTACCAACTGAGCTATAACGGCACGCTCTTTCACGTATTTTATTATAGCATAGAATTGCCACTTGCAAGGGTTGATTATATTTGCTATTATCTTAGGAGTTCTTTACGAAATAACAGTTTGCGCTCGTAGTGAAGTTGGTCTATCACGCCTCCCTGTCACGGAGGAGATCGCCGGTTCGAATCCGGTCGGGCGCGCCACGTAAGAATTTTACTATAAAATCACTCATATTTTTGGGTGATTTTTGTTATTTCGCCGGCGCTTATGCTATACTGAAAGTACTCTAAAAAAGATACAAAAATACCATGAAATATATAAAACTACTCCTACCGTTTGTCGTCGCGCTTGTAACGTTTTTGTATTTCTCTGTTCCGGTACAGGCGCAGTCAAGTGGCGGGCGGCTTTTTATTACACCAGCAACACGCACCATGACGCCAGGCACTACATTTGAGGCGCACGTGCGAGCAGACATAAATGGATATGGTCGACGCAGCAAGATACAAGTCTCCTACGACCCTGCGCTACTGTCCATCCAAAGTCTTTCGGCAGAAAACTCTGATATCGGGAGCAATTCCCCTGGGAATATTTCCACACTACGGAATCCTCGACCAGGAGTGATTGAATACGAAGCAGCAAGGCTTGGCATACGAGGCTCGAACAAACTTGCCTTTACTATAACGTTCCGTGCAGTCAAAGCAGGTCGCGCAGTAGTCACCCCTACAGGACACGTTGGCACGGGTATATTAGGCGTTGGCAGCCCGGCAGCTTCAAGTCCGGGGACATTCAACATCAACAATCCTCCACCTCCTCCGCGGCCAACTCCGCCACCAACGCCAACACCACCTCCGCCACCGCCGCGGCCAGCGCCAACACCAGCGCCGGCTCCACGACCGCAGCCGACCCCTGCACCGACGCCTGCGCCAGCACCTCCTGAAGAAAAGGAAGAACCGGTCGAAGAGATAGAAGCAGAAGAAGAACTTGACGCTGCTGATCCGGAACTTACCATTAGTAATATTCGTACAACATTACTGTACGACACGGCCGAACTTTCGTGGGAAACAAACCACAATGCTACCAGTACGTTCCACTACGGAACGTCAGAAGACGACCTTTCAAACGAAGTAGACGTCACAAAAGATAATGCGGATGAAGATGACGACGATAGCTTCCCGGTATATACCGTTGAGCTTGATTCGCTACGCCCTGGCGTCACCTACCATTACGCCGTTTCAGCCGACAAAACCGGCGACAATGAGTATGACGATGAGTATACCGGTTCGTTCACGACAAAAGGATACCCAGTCACCCTTACGGTGCAGCACAACGAACAGCCGCTTGAAGGCGCCACCATCACGCTTCATGACCACGACGGTTCGTACGAAACTGACGAAAACGGCGTCGGTTCATTCGAACTTGCCGAGGGCACCTATACTATCGTGATCGAAAAAGACGACATGACCACCGAGGAAGAGCTTACTATTGAAGCGCTTGAATTTGAAAGCGGCGGCGTGCCGGATACGCAAGAATTTACCCTCAATATGATTGAAACACCGGAGTCAAATAATACGACGCTGTGGATTATTGGCGGAATTGTTGGCACGGTCGGCCTGCTTGGCTTGCTGTGGTTGCTGATTTTCCTTGTGCGGCGCAAAAAGCAAAAAACGCAGAATAGCTTTGGTTACGATGCGGTGGTTATTGAAGATGACAACACGCCCCCAGCGGCCGAAACGCCTTCGGTGCTGCCAGCGCCAACCGAGTACGATGCGACGGCAGTTGAAAATACCACCTACTCCCCCGAGCAAGCCGCCGCGGCTGCCGCCTGGGATCAGCCGACTCCTGCAGCCGATGAGCAACAGCAATTCGCACCACAAGACACACCGTACAATCAATCGTACGTACAATCGCCAACACCAGAGCAGCCTCAAACAGAGTACGATCAAGCCGAAACGCCAGAGGCAGCCGCACAAACAGCCTACGAGCAGCCTACGTACGACCAATACGCACCCACTGCCACACCCGCCGAACAGCCAAACGAACCTGCTGCCGCAACCTACGACTATCCGCAGCAAGCTACTGGTGTAGAATACGAAGCGCAGCCGCAAGCTGTCGATACAAATGCGTACGAAACGCCGCAGCAACCAGCTGATACACCACCTGCTGATGACTACACAGAGACAATGCCAGCTGAGGTAGAGCCAGAAGCACCACAACAACCAGAAGAACTATCCTACGCCGAGCCGGCCGATACGTTCCACATTCAACACGAAGAACCCAGCGAACCCTCCGCCGAAGAACGACCCCCTACCCCGTAACACCTACGCATGAAACCAGCAGCAACATCAACAATAAATAAAAAGAAACGCACCATGAAACACCTTAAATTTCTCGTTCCGGTCGTCGTCGCACTCGTGGCGTTTCTGTGCTTTGCAATTCCGCTACAAGCGCAATCCAGCTCGCGCGTGCATATGTCGCCGACCAATCGAAGCATTACGCGTGGCAATGTTTTTGATGTGCAAGTGCGTGTAAACGCCCCGGCACAAGGATCGGTCACGAACATCATGACACGGTTCGACGCCTCTGCCCTTTCGATTGTGCGCATGACTAATGCAGGCAGCAGATACGGCAACACCTCTCCGACGAACTCCTCCCCGGGTGCAATTCATTTCTACCATAATACCGGCGTATTTGGGTCTGGACCTGTCGGCAACAACCTGCTTGCTTTCACGGTGACATTCCGTGCGCTAAAATCCGGACGCACTACTATCACCCCTTCTGGTACCGTAAACGGAGCTAATGCAACATCCGGCTCGAGCGTTATTACCGTCAACAGCCCGCCTGCGCCACCGACACCACCCGCACCCAACCCGCCGCCAACACCGCCGACACCACCCGCACCCAACCCGCCGCCACGGCCGCAACCACAACCCCAGCCACAGCCACGTCCACAGCCGCGGCCGACTCCTACGCCGTCACGGCCAACCACACCGACACCGACCCCTTCCAGAACCAGCACGCCGCCCGATGCCGCTGCGCGCGTTGAAGAAGAACCAGAGGACGAAGAAGAACTCGACAACACCAATCCGGCGCTGGTCATTAGCAATATCCGAACAAGTTTTTTGTACGATAATGCCGAACTTTCATGGGAAACAAATCACCCCGGCACTAGTACATTTACGTACGGAACATCAGAAAGCGACCTCTCGAATGAGGCAGACGTTTCTACCTACGACGCCGACGATGACAATCCACAAAGCTTCCCTTCATACAGTATTGAGATGGAAGATCTACTCCCGGGAACCACCTATTTTTATAAAATCTCTACCGACAAAAAAGGTGCCGGTGCCTTTAGCGACACCTACGAAGGTTCGTTCACTACCAAAGGTTACCCAGTAAAAGTTACTGTTCTACAAAATGACATACCAGCTGCCAACGCAACAATTTCTGTCAGCGGCCACGAAGGCGCGTACACTACAAACAGTACTGGTGAAGGCACCTTCGAACTAAAAGAAGGTACTTACACTATCTCTGTTGAGCGCGGCAATAGCGCCGCAGAAGAAGAAGTAACGGTCGACGCACTTGAATTTGAAAACGGCGGTGTGCCCGATACACAAGAGTTCACCTTCAACATGACTGAGTCAGCCGGCGGTTCTGGCGGCGGCTCAACAACTGGGATTGTTATGGGAATTATTGGCGGTATTCTTGGCTTACTAGCCGTATTCTGGCTCATTATTGTTCGCGTTCGCCGCAAAAAACAGCAAGAGCAAGCAGCGCAAGGCTACAGTCCAATTGTGATTGATGACGGCTTTACGCCGCCAGCTGCGGGCGAAGAGTACGTAGCCAGCACCAGTAGCAGTAACGAATCCTACAGCACGCAACCGTCTAACGAAATGAACGCATCAAGCTACGAAGCCGAAGCCTACGACATGCTTGCAGCGCCAGCAAGCCAAACAACACCGACGCAAAACTACAACCAACCAGGCTATACACCGCCTGCGCCAGAATACAGCCACCCTTACGACCAAGCTCCGGCCGCGTACGACCCGAACACCTACATGCCGCCAAGCTACCCAGAAAACGACTACGCCACTGCGCCCTATCAGCAGCCGGATTACGCCGATCCTGCCGCAGTCCAGCCGCAAGCCTACGATCAAAACCAGCCATTTGCAGACACGCCTGAGCCTATCGATGAACCGTACAATACCATTGCGGATTACGGCCCAGCCGACGACAACCTAGCGTCGCCCAACGAAAACGGCGCTGCCACATATGACAACGCCGAACAAGGTACCGAGCTACGAATAAAACACTAACCGGCTAGCCGCGCTCGCCTGCCGCATACCGGCTTGCGACCGCCGCCCAGTCAACCACCTGCCACCACGCAGCGATGTAGTCGGGGCGCACATTTTTGTAATCCAAATAGTAGGCGTGCTCCCACACATCAAGCCCTAAAATTGGCGCCGGTTCGCCATCCATCACTGGCGAATCTTGGTTTGGCGACGTTTGCAGCGAAAAGTCTGGCATCAGCCACACCCAGCCACTGCCAAACAAGCCCGTTGCTCTAGCAGTAAATGCCTCTTTAAACGCATCGATGGTGCCGTATTTTTCTTCCAGCCCAGCGCGCAAATCACCCACAAGTTCGCTGCCGCCTGGCGTCATACAATTCCAAAAAAGCGAATGATTATAATGCCCGCCGCCATTGTTACGCACTGCCGTACGGACTTTTTCTGGCACGTCTTCAAGGCGCGCAAGCAACGTTTCTAACGGCAATGCCGCAATGTCTTCTGGCGCATCTTCCAGCGCAGCATTGAGTTTGTCCACATATGTTTGGTGGTGCTTGGCATGGTGCAAGCGCATAATTTCTTCGCTAATATGCGGCGCCAGCGCGTCGTACTGGTACGCTAAAGTTGGTAGAGTGTGCATAACTCCTCCTATAATTCGTTAGTTTTCGTCGTCAGATTGCAATTGCGGCTGAACATCGGGCATAGCAATGTAGTGTTCAATTTTGCCGTCTTGTTGCAACGCAGCAACTTGTTCGGCAAATACCAGCAGCGGCACTTTAATGTGCGCGTAGTTAATTTCGCCGTTTTGATTGCGATCAATCAGCTGGATGAAGTAGTACCCGTCACCACTAAATGGCTTAATCGGCCCAGCCACCTGCCCTTTGTCGAGCGCCGCAGCCGCCGCCGCGATGCCGCCATCCGGGTTATTTTCGCGCACCCAGCCAGAGGTCGCTTGTTGCACTTCGGCATATTCGCCTTGCATATCTGCCGCCAATTTTTCAAAATCCACGGCGCTATCGCCATTTGCCGCACTAATGCGCTTTTCTACCGCATCGGCCACGCTTTGGGCGCGCTCATCAATCGCGTATGACACTTCTTGGCGCAGCAAACTTTGCTTCATCACGTAGCGGCCTTCATCTGGTGATTGGCCATAATATTGCTCGAGCGTGCGGTTGTACGCCGCTTCGCTAATTTCTTGCGATGAATTCACCCGGCGCGTGCGTTCAATCGCGGCTGTTACTTGGTCGTCGGTAATTTCAATTCCCCGCTCGTTAGCAATTTTTTGCGCGTACGTATTGGCCACCGCTTTTTGCATTGCTTGCACGCGAATATAATCAAACTGCTCTTGCACGCCATCTTCTTTGCTGTTTTTGTCGATGTTTTCTACGGTCGTGAGGTACGTTTCATTGCTGCGATATTCTAACAGATAATCGCTATATCGAACCAACTCGTCGTCCACCTTGGCCACCGGCAACGGTACCAATTGCGTAATTCGGTAAAAAAACTGCCCTGTCGTTTGCGCGCGGTACAATTGGTACCAGCTAAACGCCACAAACAGCAGCACCACCGCCAACCCAATGCCGGTCGCAATTAACACCAATTGCTGGCGCGTATACTGAATCGGATACGCAAATTTGCGCGCACCTGCCAAAATCCGCTCACGGTGCTCCGCAACGGTCGCGTTAGTAATTCGCTCAGGCTTTTTGGCCGGCTTATTACGCTTCAGTTTCGATGTCAACTTCTTCATTCGCTCCTCGCTCTTGTTCAACCGCTTCGACGGCGTCTTGTAGCAGATTGTAGATTTTCTCTGGGCGTTCGACTAAATTAATCACCAAATCGCCCACGTAGGTTTGAATTACAATCGTGCCAAACCCAAAAATCTCTCCACTAAATCCTGGTATATTATAGCTTATGTTATGGATTTTTGATAGCTTTAGCTCGACCACATCGGTGCCAAAAAAGCCGTTTTGCGTGATTTGGCGCAGGCGCTGATCGGTCAACACAAACACCGTGTAACGCCAAATAATAAAGTGGTACGCAAAAATCAGCAAGCCAATAAGCAACCCGCCAATCGGCAGTAAAAATAATTCCAAGTTTGACTGCCAAATAAGCGGCGGAATCGACGTGAGCGCCAGCGGAATCAGCAAGCCCAAAAACCCCTTGCGCATGGCAATAATATGGCGGTGAAATACCGCAATCACCTCTTCGCCATCGCGCTGGCCTTCGAAGGCTTTTTCTGATTCGTAATCGTCGTTGCGTGACATTAATAGTATTATACTACATACGCAAGCGGTTGGGCACATCCAGGTAAAACCCAGCGCGCCGCGCTTTACCTGGTACCCCGAGTAGGAGTCGAACCTACAACCTTTTCCTTAGGACGGAACTGCTCTATCCAGTTGAGCTATCGAGGCGAGTACTTTGCATTATAGCAAAAACCTCCTCTGTTGGCGAGGAGGTTTTGCGTGCGCGGGTTTTGCGCAGACTAGGTGCAACTTAGCGCAAAAATCGTTCGTGAGCAATTTCGTAGCTATAGATTTCGTCGTCGCTAAACCAGTGTGCAATTTCTTGCTCGGCTTCTTCTGGGTCGCCGCTGGCGTGCATCAAGTTTGGAATTCCCTTCTTTTTGCCGTCTGCGTATTCAAAGCTCATGTGACTAAAGTCGCCGCGGATTGTGCCTGGGTCAGCTGATTTTGGTTCGGTACCGCCTACCATTTTGCGCACCAAACCAACTGCTTCAACGCCTTCAAATACCATGGCGATCACTGGGCCCTGCCCCATAAAATCGAGCGTTACCTGAAACGCGCCGTCGCCGCGGCGAGTTACCATTTTGCCGATTGATTCGTAGTGTGCGTAGTAGTGGTCGCGGTCTGGGAAGATCATTTTTGTGCCAACAATCTTCAGGCCAACGCGTTCAAAACGAGTCAAAATCTCGCCTACAATTCCGCGCTGTACGGCATCTGGTTTAAAAAGTACTAGTGTTTTTTCGACGTGATTTGCTTGCGCCACAGGTGTCTCCTTCTTAGATTACTCTCTTTATTTTACCACACCACCAGAGGCCGCAAAACATGCTACACTAAAAGCATGACAAAAGAGAAACAAAAATACTTTTTGCCCGACCTGATTTACGACTTTGCCGAATCGATTGAAGTCGAAGGGGGACGCAGCACGCGCACTGCCGAAAATTACACGCATTATATGCAGCGTTTTAATGATTTTGTCGGCCATATTACGGTTGATGAAATCACCACCGAAACCATCCGCAAATATCGTTTGTGGCTGAACCGGTACGAAAACGCCAACGGCGAAAAACTAGGCGTCATGACGCAAAGTTACCACCTGATTGCCCTGCGCGGGTTTTTGCAGTATCTTTCCAAGCGCGATATTACGTCGCTGCCGCCCAACAAAATTGAGCTGCCAAAAACGCACCGCAAGCAAGTAACCTTTTTGCACGTGGATGAAATTGAGCGCCTAATTAGCGAGATTAAAACAGATGACGACGCCGGACTGCGTGACCGAGCGATTATTGAGCTACTCTTTTCGAGCGGGCTGCGCGTCAGCGAATTGGTCGGGCTGGACCGCGACCACGTAAACACCAAACGCCGCGAATTTATGGTACGCGGAAAAGGCCAAAAAGACCGCCCAGTGTTTATTAGCGAAGCCGCCGCCGAACACGTAGAAAATTATTTGGCCGTACGCACCGATAGCTTAGTGCCGCTGTTTATTAGCTATAGCCGCAATGTGCAAGCAACTTCGACCGATGGCGATTTCCGCCGGATTACGCCGCGCAGCGTGCAGCGAATGGTCAGCAAATACGCCAAACTTGCCGGCATTACCAAACACGTCAGTCCGCACACCATGCGCCACAGTTTTGCCACCGATCTGCTAATGAACGGCGCCGATATCCGTAGTGTGCAAAACATGCTCGGCCACAGCGACATCAGCACCACGCAGGTGTACACGCACGTTACCGACGAGCATTTGAAAGAAGTGCACGATAAGTTTCATAGTCGGTAGTTTATACTCGTTATAATATACAGAAAACCTCCCAGTTCGGGAGGTTTTTATTCTTTACTACAAACGCACTATTCCTAAAAAGCACCACCACCTTGCAAATTGTAACACCCAGAACCTGTCGTACCGCTTTCGCCTCCTTCGTTATAATCCGCCGGGTCATCGGTAACGGTAAAGTTTTTACACAAACTACCATCTGTCGCTACGGCCGCACGCGGAAATGGCACACTGCCGCCACGCGCTTCTACTCGCGACACCACGCGCCGGAACACATTATTAGCGCGCCCGGTTGAATCAATTTCTGGTTGCACGCCACGGAATTGAATATCTTTTTCTGGGTCGGTACTGTCCTTTAATGCAATACTAAAACTCGTCTGGCGATATACCGATGCCAGCGTTAAATCCACCAACCTATCATCTACGATATCCTTCACTTTAATAACCGTTTTACACAAATAGCCTCGCTCTTTTCGGTCATCACACTGCGCCGATACTGGCCGATTTGGCGTACCGCCCGCCTCTGGCAACTCCCCGGGCGAAATTGGCGTATGCCCATCCACCGAAGCGTCCGTTAAGTCAATCGTTCCGCCCACCAAGCTGCTGTACAAAAATACTGTTCGCAGCTGCTCATCCATCTGTTGCAGGTTCATCGCCTCGTCGTCGTATATCATTTTTCCAACACGCAGAATATCACCCGCGCCCCGCTCTTCCCATTCAGCACGATCAGGGAGCGAGATCGTGTCGCCTTTTAGTTCAGGTGAAAAATCAATATCACCCGAAATATCAGTACGGTCGATCCAGCTAATTTCTACCGTATCAAACGCCGCCGAAGCGCGTAGCGGAATCACCTGCATGTCGGCTTCGTTGCTAATTTGCCCCACAAACGTATCGGTGTCTGGGTTGATCGTAACGCAGGTATAGGCTTGGTCGAGCTGATGGTCACCTTCGGTTTGTGCAATCTTGCGCTCTGCTGCACTCCCTTCGCCCATTGCGACAGAAATCGTATCACATTCACCAGCACTCACCGCTTGTGCGATGCGATCACATAGTGGATTGCGCGGACTTCGATTACTGCTATTAATCAAACCCTTTTCTTGGCAATCCGCCAGCTGTGCCAATACACGCTTGGCGTCTTCCACTCCTGCCTCGGCAGAATCGAGCGCACTCTGCGCCAAGTCGTTGTCGATCGAACGTTCTTGATCCGACAACATTAAAATCGTAAACCCAACCGTTATTCCTGTTAGCAAAATCGACGTAAATATAACTACAAACAATGATACCGCCCCTTCGGCTCCGCTTCGTATCTTTTGCTTCACGCCCACTCCTTTCTGTATCATACGCTACAACCCTGGCGCCCCGCTGCGCGCCACAAATTCAATTTTATTTACAGCACAGTATTCGCTATCGGTAAATTCACTTTCGCTCGGCGCTTTGCACGATTGGCCACCAGCAGTAATTGCTTCAATCAATTCATCGCCAGATTGCGTCCCTACTACCATACTAATAGTGTAGTACGGCACATGCAAATCTGTGCCTGGTTTGCCAACAATACCGTCGCTCTCGCCCGGCACACGAAT